>JAYTNK010000468.1:0-15433 GCA_043748375.1 Cytophagales bacterium | reverse complement strand
TTCTCACCAAGTTAGTGGGGCAGGGTGTTGAAATAAGCAACTTAAAAGTACTTACAGGAGGAGTTGTTAATAGCTCTACTACAGCTAAAAGTATGTATGGGCTTTACACCTATTCCGCGCCTTTCTACAATCTTACCTCTGGATTGGTGATGAGTACGGGTAGAGTTTTGGATTACGGAGCATCTAAAGGAATTTTAAATCCATCAAATGTTTTTGCAAGTAGTGGATTGAGCATAGGGGGCGAACCCTTTATTTCAGGAAACACCTTTGATGCCGTTACTATAGAGTTTGATATCAAACCTACCGCGCCCATTTTGTACTTCAATTATATCTTTGCTTCTGAAGAGTATCCCGAATATGTAGGCTCACCATTTAACGACGTGTTCAAATTTATGATAACGGGTCCCAATCCTCATGTGGGCATCATTCCTGGAGCTACTAATTATAACAAAACGAATATAGCTATTGTACCAGGCACAGGCATACCAGGCACGCCAAATGGAGGCTTGGAAGTAGCCATTAACAGCGTAAATTCAGGTAATCCGCCTACTGCTGCTTCGTCTCCACAATATCATGACCCTAATCAATCACCAGACATGGTTTTTGATCAACGTACCAACGGTTTGTATGCTAAGGCTAACGTAATACCTCTTGCGACTTATACGCTTAGGCTTGCCATAGCAGATAGAGCGGATGCTATATTTGATTCGGGGGTGTTTATAGAAAAAATGAATACTAATATCCCTGTTTTCAATGGTATCATACAACAAAGTGCTAAACTCGCCCCCAATACTGTTACTGAAGGGGCAGAAACTACTAGCTTCAAAATTCAACGCCCTTTCGTCAGTAAAGGCATGCCAGAAACTTTTATTGTAGAAGGTATAGGCACGGCTACAGCCAATACAGATTATGAATTGTACGAAGGAACAACCTTACAAACCTTGCCGCTTACGATTAATTTTGCCGCTCAGGAACTCCTGAAAACTTATACGCTCAAAATAAAAAATGATGCGCTACAAGAAAACACTGAAGAAGCCATTATACAAATCAAAAGCACTACAGGTATATTGCAATACAGTACCACCTATAGCATATTAGGGGGCAATACTACTTTTCAAAACTTAACCACTACTTTCACTCGTTGCTCGCCTACCCAAGTCATAGAATTTGAAGCACCTGATGCGGATAGTTATGTTTGGGACGCGCCAGTAGGCAGTTATACTTGTGTTACTGGTGATTGTAGGAAAATTAGTATAAACCCACAAACACAACTTTTAACTATCACTTGTAAATTAGGCTATGGCAATATACCTGCGGGAAATACAGGCATTGCGCAAAACATTACTGTACAGCCCGCTTATATGGAAGTAGCGGGCAATACAGTTATTTGTGCGGGGAGTGCTATTAAACTTACTGCTACAGGATGCGATACCTATCAATGGACTCCGTCCACAGGCTTGAGTTGTTCAAATTGTGCTAATCCTATAGCTAACCCAACGACAACCACTACTTATACACTCGCTGGTAACCATGTGGCTTGTGGAGTTATTACTCAATCTGTTATGGTTACGGTAGTTAATGGTGTTACTCCGTTGATTATCAATAATATAGCTAATAAATACTGTGTAAATGCGCCTATGGTGGAATTGAATGGCACACCTACAGGCGGAACTTTCTCGATAAATGGACAAACTGCCACAAACTTTTTGCCAGCTACTTTGGGCGTGGGTACGCATACTATTTATTATCAAAAACAAGAGGGAACTTGCCTGAACAATACCAGCCAATCTATAGAAGTAATACAAGGAGATGTTATCATTAATAGCCAATCCACTAATCAAATCATAGACCTAAATAACCAAGCTTTTTTTACGGTAAATGCTACTGGAAAGTCAGTCCTTGCCTATCAATGGCAAGAAAAAATAACGACTACTTTTGAAAACATACCTACTAATACGCTGCCTTACAGTGGTGTAAATACAGCGACACTTTCCATCACCAACATTCCTTATACGCTTAATAATCGTTCATACCGTTGCGCTATTACTGATTGTGGTACTACTACCTACACCAATCCTGCGATACTTGCTGTAAATCCTAATGCCTTGCCTAATAGGATACTCGATGAGATTATTGCTTTGTATCCCAATCCTACTAAAGACAAAGTATGGATAAATACCAATCAACACAACATCAGCGAAATAGATATATTGAGTTTAGAAGGCAAGCCTTTGCAAAAAATAAAGCCTCAAAAAATAAATGACACTCAATACGAACTATCCTTAGCCAAACTCCCTAAAGGGGCGTACTTGTTGAAAATATATATAGGGACTGATTTTGTAATCAAACGTTTGGTAAGAGAATAACAAAATTTCCTGTATTTTGTGCCGTTGGTGTTTAGAAAAATACTATGATATTTTTATCTTGCCTACGCTTTACTACCCAGTTTTTCGCTCATCCACAACTGACCGCCTTTGTGCGGGGTTGTGGGTGAGCGAAAAATTGTAGTTACAGCACAAGGTTATGCCCCATTTTCCGAAACACCAACACTACAATTTAAGAAAGGTCTTATCGATTTATTAGGAAGTAACCTTTGGGAAATTTTAAAAATAGCAAAAGCAAAAAAACAAGCGAAAAACTAAAAAAAATGCAAATATCATAGGATCAACAGCGTAAATATTATTTCACACTATATAGTTGAAAACTGCTGATTTTTAATTTTGCGTAACAATCATCTATATAAAAGTTTTCCATGTTAAATTGCGATTTTTAAAATAACCTTAAAATCCTTGTTTTTTTAAAATAAGGGCTATCTTTGTGGGCGTTCTAAAAAGCGTCTTTTTGCATACCAAAAAAAATATTTATGGATACATTCCAACATTCTATCATGAAAAAAACTATCTTTGTATCGCTCTGTTTCTTGTGCTTGTTTACCACAAACTTGATAGCGCAAGACGTAATATTGCTTATAAAAGGCGATGTATTTGAATGTAAGATTACTGATATGAACGAATTGGAGGTGTCTTATACGTTCATATCAGCCCCCAATGTTAAGTACACCCTCAAAAAAAGTGAGGTTAAAAATTTCTTTTTTGGGCAAACGATGGCACAAGTTTTCAATTTTCAAATGCCACCACAAAACGCTACGAAAGCAGACAGTACAGAAAATATTGTGGCTGGACAAGCGATGTATTGGCAAGGCATAAAAGATGCTCGTCTGTATTACCGCAATTATTCTAATGCGGGTACTGGAGTATTTTTAACTACATTTCTTTTTGGTGGCATAGGTGGGTTTATTACAGCAGTAGGTTGTGCAGACCAACCTCCAAAAACTTATAATTTAGGGTTTCCAAATGCTAAACTCATGGAAAACGCCTCCTATAAACGAGGTTATATAACTACTGCCCATCAAAAGAAAAAAAATAAAGTATGGAATAACTTTGGTGCAGGTTTAATTACATTGGTTGCTTTTTTAGTTATAGTTTCCAATTAAAAAACTAAAAACAAGCACTAAGGGGGAATTGTAAAATATTGGATATATAATGTATTGATTATCAATGTTTTGTAATTAAAAATCAAACACCTTAAATTTCCTTAATGCTTACAGTCTGTAAAAAAGTCAAAGTATTGAACGTTATAACTGGTGTATTGTTATAACGCCAATGCTTCTGAAGGATTCCAGAACAAGGTTTTGAAGTCTTGCACTTGTTCATTTTTAATGGTAATACCTTCTGCTTCTAATAACTCTTGCATAAGGGTTGGCGTAGCGAAATGCCCTTTGCCTGTGAGTAAACCCATACTATTCACGACTCGATGTGCAGGCACATCAGGCAAGGAATGTGCCGAATTCATAGCCCAGCCTACCATTCTCGCACTTCCTTTTGCGCCCAAATACAAGGCAATAGCACCATAACTTGTAACACGTCCATGCGGAATGAGGCATACGACAGCATAGACATTTTCAAAAAAATTAGGTTCTTTCATCGATTCTGTATAAGTTTTGTTAAATAAATCCTAAATACTTGCCATATTAGGCTTTTTTCATTTGAGTTACGTATCTTTGTATATAAAATTCACCCTAAATCTCATAAATATGAAAAAGATTCTTTTCGTGCTTGCTTTTAGTGCTATGGGCTTTGCTGCTCAAGCACAGTGTTCAAAAACTTGTGGCAATTCAACTAATTGCGATGTGAAAAAAGGAACAGCTTCGGTAACTACTACGAGCGACAATGCCATGGCTTCTGTAGATAACAAAAGCGTTACAAACGGCAAAAATACGGCTGTTGGTAGCAAAAAACGTAGAAGCAGAAAAGCCTCTAAATAATTTGAACGATTCGAAAAATCCCAAAAGTTATCATAACTTTTGGGATTTTTTTTATCCTACCTGAAAACCAATGACTAAAATGTCATCTATTTGACGTTGTGGCTCATGAGGGTGATACAACATCCAATCCTCTATAGCGTGTTTAAGCAGATTTCGCTGCTCCTCCATGGGTTTAGTGTGAATTTCGAGTAATAATTCCTTCATATACTTTATCATGAACTTCCGCCCTTCGGGTCCTCCAAATTGGTCTTGAAATCCATCGGAGAACACATAAAATATGGTGGGAGTGTTAATGGATATGGTGTGCTTGGTGAAAGTGCGCTCTTTTTCTTTTTGCGCACCGCCTATGGGCAATTTATCTGCTTTTAGTTCATGTAACTCACCATTTTTGATGTAAATAAGTTGGTTTTTTGCCCCTGCGTATTCGACTATTTTGTTTTTCTCATCTACTACGCAAAGTGCCATGTCCATGCCATCTTTGTTATCACTTTCAGCTTGTTGGAGGGCGTTTCGTACGCCTTTGTGTAGTTCTTTTAGGATAAGTTCAGGCGAAGTAATGCCTTTTGATATTACGATTTCGTTTAGTAGGTTATTGCCTATCAAGGACATAAACGCACCAGGTACGCCATGCCCTGTGCAATCTACGGCTGTGATTAACGTTTTGGCGGGTTCGAAGCCAATAACCGCTTGTTTGTTTTCCTCAAAATCAGCCAATTCATCATAAATTGGTTTGGGGTCTGTTTGAGCACACCAATAAAAATCTCCTGAAACTATCTCACGCGGTTTGAAGAACAAGAAACTTTTAGGCAACATTTTCTTGATTTTATCCAAGCGTGGCATACTTGCATCTTGAATACGTTTGGCATAATTGATACTGGAGGTGATGTCTTCGTTCTTTTTCTCAATAATTTCTTTTTGCAAAATAACCTCTGCAGTGCGTTCGTTTACTTTTGCCTCAAGGTTTTGGTATAGCAGCGCATTCTCAACCGAAATACTGATTTGGGAAGCCAATATCTCCAATAATTCTAAATGATTGGGTGTAAAGGCATCGGTAGTAAGATTATTTTCCAAATATAAAATACCTGAGATACGCCCTTGGTACATTAAAGGCATACAAAGTATAGACAATGGGTTTACTTTTTGAATATAAGTAGCACCTATAATACTTCTTTCGTTAGAGGCATCATTTAGCACCAATGTTTCGCGTGTTCGCACTACATAATAAATGGCTTCGCTTGAGAGCTTGGGCGTTTCTGTTATACCATTTGCTTTTTCAATCGGAATTGCTTGCATAGATTCTACAGCCTCACTATCAGCTGTACATTCTGCTTGTATAACCCACATTCCATCTTCATCAGGCAATACAAAAAGTCCTCGCTCTGCGCCTGCGTTTTCTATCACAATACGCATCATCTTTTCGAGCAGAATCTCCAATTTTACTTCTCCCGAAAGGGTTTGTGAGGCTTTGATGATAGTGTTCATGTCTAAACTGCTACTTGCGCTCATAGTAGTTGAGCCACCCGACATGATGGTTTGTGTGGTCGTGCCTAATCCATTGCTTGCGGCGGCACGTGCTTTGAGGTACTTGTCGAAGCGTTGTTCTAAGTCGATTAGTTTTCGTTCTGCGCCCCAAAGTTGGTAGCGGTGTGCGGCATCTTGTAGGTAGGCTTTGCCTATTTTCTCCTTTCCTTGAGCGAAATAAAATTCTGAAGCTAATTCATTTGCCAATGCATCTACCCATAAAAACCGCTCTATTCTTGCGGCATCTATAGCGGCATCATACAAATCCATAGCTTTCACATTCATACCTGAGAGGCGATAAAACTCCGCTTCTACAAGGTCGGCAAGGTGTTGGTAGTTTGCAGGGCTTGTTTTACCCCATTTTTTGAGGTCTTTTAGATTTCTGTCTATTTCTGTTAATAAGTGTAATTTTTCTTCCTCGCTTGTTTTTTCAGGAAATATGCCTATCATAATCAATGCAGACAAAAATGCGTGGAAAGGCATTTGTGCCATACCTGTTACGCCTTCTTTGTAATGCTCTGCCTCAAGCACATACGCGTACGCAGTTTCAAAATCTTTGAAAAGGTATGCCATTAAATATTTGGCTTGGTAGGCAATGAACGACAGTGTAAGTTGTTTTTCGGCTATAAAGGAAGGCAAGGACGTATGCTCATTAAAGAACTCGCCTACCAAAGTTGTAGGTTTTTCGGGATTTGTGGACATCAATTCCGCCATGAGTTGTTGGAACGATGCCATGTAATTTTCATGAAACTCTTGTTTGTGTTGTATGATGAGATTGCGCTCTTTTGCAAACTTAGTCGCCAATGCATCGAGAGGCAGACCCATCAGGAATTGGTATAAATTTCCTTCGGTAATGTTGTAGCAGGCAAATTCTATCTCGCCTGTTTCTAATCCAATCTGTACAGCATCAAAATAACGTTTGCGTGTATCACGCAACGGCTCTTTCCAATGCATAACTGTAGAAAGATATAGATTTTCTACTTTGGCTTTGAAGAATCGCGCATCATATTTATCCAATAAGGAAACGGCTAATTTTCCAAATTTATATCCTAATTCTATATCATCAAGCGCACCACACAGCAAGCCGCCATAGAAGGCATAACCTACACAAGCAGAGGGGCAGTTGCCATACGCTACTGAAATATTAACCATGGTATAGGTTATTTTTCGGAACAAATCGGGGTTTGAAGCCCAAGCAGGCGTGATGATACTGTCCATGATTTCCATCGCGGCTTTGCGCTCCATGTCATGGATGTCAGGCAAGTTATATAAATCTGCCACGTTAATGTCGGGCAGGGGGTAGCGCGCCAAGGTTACGTTTAATAAAGCAAGCACTTCTAAACCTGCTTCTATAGCGTGTTGATTATCGCCTTGCGAAATGTGATATTGCATCACGATTTCGTAGGCAGGCATTTTGTCTAGAACCGTCTTTGCTTTTTCTATCACAATATCAATGTAATATTGTGCTTTATCTAATTCACCATATAAAAAAGCGACTTGTAACATACCGCTATACACTTCCAGCGCGAAGTCATAATCTGCTTCCCAAATATCGGTAGGCAAGAGAGAAACAGCCGTTAAAAAATAGGTGTAAGCAGGTGTATAAGCGGCTGAAATACGCGCTTTCTTGCCTGCCTCTGCGTTGAGGCGAGCCAAAAAATGTCGGTCTTCTTCATTTTGTACTAATTCAATGCCTTCATTCCAATGATGGACAATATCAAACAAATACTCCTCAAATTGTGCTTTGGGGGTGTGTTTGAGCAAGACCCTACCTATTTGCAAATGAACTGACTCACGCTCTGTTTCAGAAAGCATGGCATAAACGGCTTGTTGTATGCGGTCATGCGCAAATTGATAGCTCTCACGCAGAGGTATCAACATACCTTCTAATAGAGCAGGTTCAAGGCTACTTAGCGCATGACGTGCGCTTTCGTGAAAGACATCTTCATATACAGGGGTCAAAATATTGATATTGAATCGGTTGCCGATACAAGCGGCGAGTTTTAAGACATCTTGGGTATGAATAGGTAGTTTTTGGACTTTGGTCGTCATTAATTCGACTACATTGTCTGTAATACTAACCGTATTCAGGCGATCCATATCCCAAATCCAGCCTGTAACCTCCCAATCAAAATGTAGTAAATCATCTTCATAGAGCGACTTCAGCATTTGATTTACAAAGAATGGGTTGCCTTGCGTTTTGGTATAGACAAGGGAGGCAAGGTCGTTTATAGGTTGGTCGGTAGGGTGTAGCGTATCTTTAAGAAGCGCCAATACATCTTCATTTTCAAGATTTTTGAGTTGGATATTGTTCACCTGAATACTCTGCCTTTCCATTTCCTCTATAGCGAGGGCAAGCGAGTGCGTTTCCGTAACTTCGTTACTTCGGTATGCGCCTAAAAGGAGAAGGTAGTCTTGTTCATAATTTTCGAGAATTATTTTTAATAATTCTAAAGAGGCAGTATCAGCCCATTGCCAGTCATCAATAAAGAGGACTACAGGGTGGTCTTTTTTAGAAATGATATTAACAAAACTTTGAAACACGTAATTGAAACGGTTTTGAGCTTCGGTAGCACCCAATTCAGGCACAACAGTTTGTACGCCTATCACAAATTCGAGAGAAGGAATAACATCAGTAAGGATTTTGCCATTGCCCCCAACAGCCTTGAGGATTTTGTTGCGCCAAAAGCGGAGGCGGTCGCTACTTTCTGATAAAATTTGGTTCACCCAGCTTTTAAATGCCTGAATCCAAGCATAATAAGGCACACTTTTTTGGAATTGGTCAAACTTGCCTTCTATAAAATAGCCACGTTTTTCAGTAATAGGTTTGTGCAGTTCGTGGATAAGAGCCGACTTGCCTACCCCTGAATAGCCTGACACGAGCCAAAGCTCGGTAGGACCTTGGCAAATTCTATCAAAAGCACGTAATAAGTCATTAGTTTCTTGTTCTCGCCCATATAATTTTTGGGGGATTTGCAACTTGCCTGAAAAGTCACGCGTGGCGAGTGGGAAACTCAAAATGCGTTGCTCACCCTCCCATTGGCGCAAGCACTCCTCCAAATCTATGCGTAGCCCTGTAGCCGATTGATAGCGGTCTTCAGCGTTTTTGCGCAATAATTTTAAGACAAGTTCAGAGAGGACAGGTGGGATACGGCTGTCTATTTCGGTAAGTGGTTGTGGTTTTTGGGCAAGGTGTGCGTGGACAAGCTCCATCGCATCTTGCGACTCAAAGGGCAACTTGCCTGCGAGTAGTTCGTAAAAAATAATGCCTAAGGAGTATAAATCTGAGCGGTGATCGACTATGCGGTTCATGCGCCCTGTTTGTTCGGGGGAAAGGTAGGCGAGTGTTCCTTCTAATTTTTCGGGATTGCCCATGTCGTGTGCTTTCAGACTAAAGCGCGTGGCGATTCCAAAATCTATGATTTTCACTTTGCCTGAGGGCTTTTGAATCAAAATATTGCGTACATTCAAATCCTTGTGTATAACACCACATTGATGCACGTTTCCTAAAATATCGGCTACTTCTACGGCTAATTGCAGAAAATTTTTAATGCCACGTCCACGTTCTTGAAAGGCTTCGAGCAAGGTAATGCCTTCCACATATTCAAATATGAGGGCGGGGCTACCTTTAAACTCTACTTTTTCAAATACACGTCTAACGCCTTCTATATCAAGTGATTGGCTTATTTCATACTCATTATAAAATATAGCTATTTGCTCTACAGTTGGACGTTCGTGTTTTGTAACTTTTAGGATAGTCGGCACTCCGTACTTATTATCTTTTTGTAGATAGATGGTAGAGTTTATGCCTTCAAATAAGACTTCCATTTTTTGCTTTTCAACTGTAGTTTGCATGGCTTTATATTTTTTGGTGATTTGCATAACAGTTTACTTAATTGCAAAGAGTTTGCCTAATTTTTGCTGTAGCGTTTTTTTTTTATTTTTTGTTTAAAATTACAGATTATTATGCTTATGTAGCAATTAAAATCAGAAGGTTGATGCTTTTTTAGAATTATTTCGATTGTTTGGCTCTTTTTGTGGAAGCATTTGGTAGGCAAGCTGTTTGTTTTGGTATCAATGTTTAACCTCGTACATTAGGAATTATTTTTACTTAAACAGCCCCACTTTTCGTAAAAGTGGGGCTGTTTATAGTTTTTGTTTGAACGCCGTTTTCTACAAATCTTCAGCTTTGTTAAGTACCACATCGTTTTTGAGCAATTTGGTATTGTCCTCATTAGCTACTTGTACTGCGATGTCATACTTTGCTTGGAAGGCAGTTTCGAACTCGCCTACAGTCATTGTATCGGTTATTTCTAAGTCGCCTTCAGCTGAAAGCGATGCACGCTCATCAGCTACAGCACCCAAACGGGAATCATCATCAGCAAAACGCGCGCCTGTGCCTGCGTTGTTGCCTTTGTAAACACGCAAAGAAACGCCAAAAGCGTCATGAAATTTCTCTTTAAGAGTTTTTACGGTCATGCGACCATCTACGCTGAAAGATGCCATAAGAGGGGTTGGATTTGGATTGTTAAATATTATGGGCGAAAGTTAGTACTTAAAAATGAAACTTCCAAAAAAAGAACGCTTTTTAATGAAAAAAAAATGAATTACGATTATATGAGAAAAATCATTTGTAAAATCAAAAATACTGCTTACTTTTGCCCACTATTTAAACTTAGTCTAAATAAATGCGAACATTATCTGAACTGAAAATAGGAGAGAGTGCTTATATAAAAGGTTTTGTATCCAATAATGGCATCAGCTTGAAGCTATTAGAGATGGGTTGCCTACCTTTAAGCAGAGTGTGTTTGTACCAAGTCGCGCCTTTGGGCTGTCCTATCTGTGTGGAAGTGAATGGTGTGTGTCTGTCGTTGCGCAGGCAAGAAGCAAAAGAAGTTATTATTATCGATTAAGCCCTTGAAATTCGCACTTATCGGAAACCCCAACGTGGGAAAATCCACTTTATTCAATCAACTTACAGGCTTACACCAAAAAATAGGCAACTATCCTGGTGTTACTGTAGATAAACTAAGCGGGCAATGTACTTTGCCAAATGGTACGGTTGTGGAAATTATTGACCTACCAGGCGCGTATAGTTTATATCCAAAATCGCCTGATGAAACGATTATTCTGCAACAACTCCTCAATCCTGTAGAGAAAATTGATGGCGTGATATGTTTGGCTGATGCCAGCAATCTAAAGCGAAGTCTATTGCTTTTTACCCAACTGTACGACCTTGGTATGCCTATCATATTGGCTATCAATAAAATAGATATAGCCGAAAAGCACCAGATTTATTTGGACTTAGTGTATTTACGCGCCTACATACCCGTCCCTATAGTCGAATTAAACGCAAGGGCAGGCAATAATATAGTAGCTTTAAAAAACGCGCTTGTAACTTTAGATACCAAAAGGGAGACTGAAGCAACCTTTGTACCTGTTTGGAAAAGCGATTTAATTGTAAAAAATGTAGCTACAGATATTCTCTTGCCTGCCTTGCCTGTCGCAAATAGTTATGTGCGGTTGCATTATTTGCATCAAGGAGCTACATGGGGATTTCTCTCTACAGAAGAGAAAAAACAGCATACAAAATGTTTGCAAGGCAATCAATTTGATAGCCAGACTTTGCAAAGCCAAGAAACATTGGCGCGGTATGAGATTATTGGTGACTGGTTGCAAAAGGTGGTGAGGCAAGAAAAGACGGCTATCCCCACACGTACCAAAAGCCAACGATTAGATAAAATTTTGTTGCATCCTGTTTGGGGTTACACTATTTTTATTGGTTTATTGTTGTTGTTATTTCAAGGCGTTTTTACGGTAGCCGAATACCCCAAAAGCGTGATAGAATGGGGCATGGCGTGGTTGCAACTGCAAACGAAGGCGAATTTGCCTGAAGGCGTGTTTACAAATCTATTGGCAGATGGTATTTTGGCAGGTATAGGAGGCGTTTTGGTGTTTGTACCACAGATAGCCGTGCTATTTTTGGGTATTGGCTTTTTGGAGGAAACAGGCTACATGGCACGCGCTGTAGTACTTATGGACAAACTTTTGCGCCCTTTGGGACTAAATGGACGAAGTGTTGTGCCGTTGATTTCGGGTGTCGCGTGTGCAGTGCCTGCGATAATGGCTACCCGTACTATTCCAAATGTGAAAGAACGATTGATAACGATTTTAGTAACGCCACTTATGAGTTGCTCAGCTCGCCTGCCTGTTTATACTACCTTGATAGCCTTAGTAGTACCTGATAGCAAAGTATTTGGCTTTTTTGGTATGCAAGGGTTGGCGTTATTGGGTATGTATGTATTGGGGCTGGTGATGGCGTTAATTTCCGCCATAGTGTTCAAGTTTATTTTGAAAAGTAGTCAATTAAGTACCCTTATTTTAGAACTACCAGCCTATCAAGTGCCTACAGCCTATAACTTAGGTACGATGGTTTTGGAAAAAAGCACCATATTTATACGGGAGGCAGGTAAGGTTATTTTAGCCATTTCGATAGTGTTGTGGGTGCTTGCCTCTTATGGCCCTGCAAATTATATGGAAGTAGCTGAAAAGCAGGCAAGGAAAGAATTTGTCGCCTTGCCCAAATCCGAAATAGAGGCGAGGGTAGCTTCTGTAAGACTTGAACAATCTTATGCAGGGCAGTTTGGCAAATGGATAGAGCCTGCCATTGCACCTTTGGGCTATGATTGGAAAATCGGCATCGCGCTCATTACTTCCTTTGCGGCGCGTGAGGTTTTTGTGGGTACGTTGGCTACGATTTATAGCGTAGGCGATGTTTCAGAAAGCATTACGCCTCTTACAAAACGCCTACAAGCAGAGCGCAATCCGCGTACAGGTTTAAAAGTTTATACGCCTGCGGTTGCTTTTTCGCTTATGGTTTTTTATGCTTTTGCGTTGCAATGCATGAGTACGATAGCGATAGTGTATCGCGAAACCAAAGGCTGGAAATATCCGCTCATACAGTTGTTGTATATGACCGCCCTTGCCTACCTTTGCGCTTGGTTTGTATTCCAATATTTTAAGTAGAAAATGAAATATATATTACTTGTTTTAATCGCTATTATTCCCTTTATGTCGTTTGCTCAAAAAGACCTCAAAGGCAATGTGTTGAAGAAATTGTTAAAAGCAAACCCCGAACATTTTCAGGCAGTACTGAAAAAGGCAAAACGTCATCACTTGCAAATTATCTATACCCAAATAGAACGTGATGCGCAAAATGTTCCCACATTTCGAAGTTACGCCTATAACGAAAATCCAACGGCTTATTTTTACCCTGCAAGTTTGGTAAAATTACCTGTAGCGGCTTTGGTCTTAGAAAAAATAAGAGAAATTCAAACCCAAATACCACCCATAAACCCGCATACAACTGTGCGTTTTGGGGCTTCGCGCCCTGCACAAGTAGCCGTAATACACGATAGCACCTCGCCTACAGGCTTGCCTACCCTGGCGCATTACATCAAAAAGTCGCTCTTAGTCAGTGATAATGACGCATTTAACCGCTTATATGAGTTTTTGGGGCAGGAATATATACAGCGCAAATTGGCAGGCAAGGGTTATACAAACACCCTTATTTCGCAACGCTTATCGCGTCCTATTTTTGAGGAGGAAGAGGAACGACATACAAATCCTTGTGCTTTCGTAGTGGATAGCCAAGTTGTTTGGCAACAAAAACCACTTTACAATGCACTTCCGCACGTTATAAAAAGTAAAAAAATGAAATTAGGCAAGGCGTACTATAAAAAAGGCGAACTTATAAATAAACCTTATAATTTTAAGGGGCGCAATTTTATACCTTTGGCTGAAATGCAAACGATGTTGCGGGCTATATTATTTCCTGAATCCGTGCCTGCTACGCAACGTTTTGCTTTACAAGAGTCTGATTATCAATGGCTTTGGAAAAGTATGGGTATGTATCCGCGTGAAAGCGCAACGCCTATTTATAATGGCAAAGAATATACAGACAATTTCATGAAGTATTATTTGCGCGATACATTTGCGCCAAGTAACACGCGCATTTTAAACAAAGTGGGCATGGCGTTTGGCTTTTTGATAGATAATGCGTATATAATTGATTTTCAGCATCATACAGAATATATGCTTTCGGTGGTTATCTATGCCAATGCCGATGAAACGCTCAATGACGACAAATATGAATATGAAACGGTTTCAAAACCTTTCATGCAAAATCTTGCCGCTGTGATAAGTGAATATGAAAAAACACGTACACACGCCTATAAGTCTGATTTGAGTAAATTCAAACTTTTATATAAAGATTAGCCTGTATAATTTTCGTTGTATAATAGCTGATAATCAATGATTTATTTATTTTTAATTTCTTAAAAAATTATCAAGTAACGAAAAATAAGGCTGAATAAAATAATATAGTGCAAAATAATTTGGAAATTTCTTTTTTTTGTGCTATATTTGCACCAACTTTATAGGTCAAAGGTTGCTTTGGATTTCTCTTAAAATTAAGGAGGTTAGAGTTTTATTTATGCGGTTACTTCACAATGCCCTCATTCAATTTCCAAAAAATCCTAAAGCTCCGTCCTGATTACCTTATAGCCTCGTGTAATAGATGCCTCCCTTCTTTTGGAGAGGCATTGTTTTATTTTAGGTAAATGCTGTACAGATATATCACTTTAGAAAAGGCACAAGCTGACGCAAAAGAACTTTTTGGTGTTTTTAGGCAATATTTACCCATTCACTCATGAAAAGATATACCCAAATTCTTTACCAATTAGTTTTTAGCACTAAAAACCGCGAAATGACGCTTTTGAAAGACAATCGCCCTATTTTGTATAACTATATTTGGGGTATTTTGAAGGATAAAAACTGTTTTTTACATAGGATTGGTGGTATAGAAGACTATACGCATATTGTTTTTAGCTTGCATCCAAGTATTGCGCTCGCTGATTTGGTTAAAGACATCAAATTGGCTACAAGCGATTTTATAAAAAGAAATAATCTTTTTCCGACTTTTGCGGGGTGGCAAAAAGGATATGGAGCCTTTACATATACTATAGAAGCTAAAGAAGCCCTTGTAGCGTATGTCAAAAATCAAGAAGAACATCACAAAACTGTTAGCTCGAAAGAAGAAATTATGGACTTGTTGCAGGATTTTGGGATAGAATTTGAAGAATCGGATTTGGATTGATGTTTTGCTCGCATTTTCCCCAATTTCATTGGGGGCTATTCAAGTTTGAACCTCTAAAGAGGTTCTACAGTGTATTCAAAAACAAAACAACCCCTTTATGATTAATAACCTGCGATTTCATTGTAGAATAACGCACATTTCCCCAATTTCATTGGGGCTATTCAAGTTTGAACCTCTAAAGAGGTTCTACGGCATATCCAAAATAAAACAACCCCTTGTGGGTTGAATTTATGAATAACCCCCAATGAAATTGGGGGAAACAATGGAAATAGATATACAACCCTGAAAGGGTTGAACATAAAGATTATTCATATTCAACCCTTTCAGGGTTGCGCTACACTTTGTTTGTTTGTCCCCCAATTTTATTGGGGGTTATTCACATTTAATCCCTTCGGGATTTTCAAAACGCTGAAATCAGTTTGAGCTTACAG
>JAYTNK010000467.1:0-7525 GCA_043748375.1 Cytophagales bacterium | reverse complement strand
TAGACAACCCCGAATGGGGTTGAACTATGAATAGCCCCACGTGAAACGTGGGGTAAGCGAAAAGTCATATCCCAAAACCAATTTCGTATGTGTATATATGCAAATGAACCACATAAAAACAGAAACAATCGTCCCTGTCGTAAGGGTTGGCGTAACATGACTTACAAACACATTATCTTATTTTCATTTTTAGCTCCGTTAGAGGCACTTAAAGAGCCTAAAACATCCCGCCTAAGTCCTAACCAATTGAAAGTGTGCGCCATTTGTACCACAGATGGCTTGTCTCTGCACCAGTTTAATCAAGATATTGCGTACAATAGGCGTTTTTTCGCTTATATCCCATAGACGAACTGTCTGTGGTAAAGTTGTGCCCTGTCCATTAAACTATTTGCTACTGAAGTGTGTTTAAAGTTAGGATTGTTTAGTGGAGCTTTTCGACAGTAAAAAATGCGGTGTTTTGGGGTGAAATGAGGCAGTTTTTGCGGGTAACTACCATGAAAAAGCTACTGAAATAGCAACCCAAAAGATACTTTTGAACCACAAATACAGTTCAACCAAATAACCAGTCATATAAAATTATCCCCCATGCTTGTGAAACTTCATAAAACCCTTTTTCTCACTATTTTTTTAATATGCCATCATCAGCTCTCAATTGCCCAAACCACTTTCTTGCTACAAGGTACTGTTCAAGACAATACCACTACTGAACCACTTTTTGGGGCGACTGTAGGCGTGCCTTCCATGAGCATAGGCAAGATAACCGACGAGGCAGGCAAGTACCAACTTAGGCTTGTCGCAGGCAAGTACGATTTTCGAGTAAGTTATATTGGGTACAAAGATACCACATTTAGCCTTGAGCTTACGCAAAATAGGCAACTTGACATTGCCTTGCAAAAAACACAAAATGTTCTTGAAGAAGTAGTTTTGAGTGATAATAAAGACGATGCAACCAACAAAGTAAACAAAAATATGATGAGTTTGGAAAGACTCACCAGCCGCGAAGCAAAGCTCTTGCCTGCCATTTTTGGAGAAATAGACATCATCAAAATCTTACAGCTAAAACCAGGCGTAAAAGCAGGAGGTGAAGGAAATGCAGGGTTTTATGTACGTGGTGGTGGTTCAGACCAAAACCTTATCTTGATTGATAAAGCTCCCGTTTACAATCCTAACCACCTTTTTGGATTCTTCAGCGTATTTAATGCTGATGCAGTAAGCGAAGTAGAACTATATAAAGCAGGCTTTCCTGCCCGTTATGGTGGTCGCCTTTCGGCTGTTTTAGACGTGAAGATGCAACCAGGCGATTATGATAAATGGGGCGTACAAGGCGGCATTGGTTTGATTTCCTCTCGTTTGACTGTCAAAACGCCTATTCAAAAAAGCAAATCTACTATCACCCTTTCAGGCAGGCGCACGTATGTAGATGTATTCACGCGCTTGGTGAATCGCGCCAATAAGAATAACCCTGACTTTGACCAAATACCTGACTATTATTTTTATGATTTCAATACGCGTCTGGATTTTGTGGTAGGCAAGCAAGATGAAATTTCAGTTACAGGTTATTATGGCGATGATTTTTTCAAGTTCAAAGGGGAAAGTTTTGGGGCAAGGTTTGGCTGGGGCAACCGAAGTGGCACTATCAACTGGCGGCACCATTTTAATAAAACCTTAAGTGTAAACAACGCCTACTATGTGTCAGGCTATAATTATCGCATCAATAATCAATTTGGTGAAAACAGTCTTACCTTAGGTTCAAGTATTTTTGACCAAGGCATTTCCCAAGATTGGGAGTTTAATCCCAACCTTCAACACCAAATCCAATTTGGGTTTACAGCCATTTACCACCGCTTTTCTGTAGGTAATTTTGGCCTCTCTACCGACTTCACAGACATCAAAGTAGGAGAACTTTTAGAAGGGGGCGAAACCGCACTCTATTTTTCTGACAACATCAAATTCAGTTCAAGATTTGAAATGTTATTCGGCTTACGCGTATCCAATTTTTTGGCAAAAGGCAAAACGTATGGAGGAGTAGAGCCTCGCGTAGCAACCAGTTACAAAATAAGCAAAAACACGGCATTGAAAGCAAGCTATGCCCGTATGTACCAATATTTGCACTTGGTAAGCCTAAGCAATGCGTCTATCCCTACCGATATATGGTATCCAAGCACAAAAAACATCAAACCACAATCCTCTGACCAAGTAGCTTTAGGCATTCATCAAGCATTATTCAAAGAAAAATTCTTTTTCTCGATGGAAGGCTACTATAAATGGTTATATAATGCGGTAGATTTTCGGGACGGGGCGCAGGTATTTGCTAATCCAAGGCTTGAACAAGAGTTTATCAGAGGCAAAGGTTGGGCTTATGGGGCGGAATGGTACATCGAAAAAAAACAAGGCAAAACAACAGGTTGGATAGGTTATACGCTTGCATGGAGCTGGCGACAATTTGCTGAAATTGAAAATGGCAATCGCTTTCATCCACGTTATGACCGCAGACACGATATATCTGTAGTAGTGATGCACCGTTTATCGCCTCGCTTAGTATTGAGTGGCACATGGGTATTCGGTACAGGCAATTATGTGGCATTGGCAACAGGTAGGTTTTCTTATCAGGGCTTTACGCCTAATACAGACCTTACTGCCTCGCCTATTTTCCTAAGCAGAAACGAATTTCAAATGCCTCCCACACACCGCTTAGATTTGGGGTTAGTTTGGAAACTAAGAACCAAGAATCCAAACAATGAGCGCGACCTTACCTTCAGCATTTACAATGCCTACAGCCGCAGAAATCCTTTTTTTGTATATTATGAGCAAAAAAATGATGCCAATGGCAATGCTATAGAGTTTGTTCCTAAACTACTCGCGCTTTTCCCTGTCTTGCCTTCTGTTACTTACAACTTTAAGTTTTAACCAGCTCCCATGAAAAATATCTCTTTATTTCTTTTATCTCTCCTTGTCCTTGCCTGCGAACAGCGTATAGAACTTGATTTGCCTATCCACAAAAGCCAACTTGCGATAGAGTTTTATTTGGAAGATGGACAGCCTTTGCGCTGTGCCTTGCAGGAAAGTGTGTCATTTACCTCGCCTCCCCAAAACCCCTTGATTTCCAACGCTTTGGTATTGCTTTCTTACAATGGCACTACCGATACGCTCAAAAACACGCTTGTAATTGATACGCTTACGCGCAAAATATACAATTATGCTTCTCCCAAAATACTACAAGCACAGCCCAACACTACGTACAAGTTGTATGTAAGCGATACCAAAGGGCGTGTGATTACGGGAAGTACTCAATTTATCAATCCTGTGCCAATTGAGAAGCATGATTATGTATTTAATAGCAAAGACAGTTCAAGTGTAGGAATATTTTTCCGCGACCCTGCAGGAATAGATAATTTTTATAGAGCCATCGCCTATAAACAAAAACCGCGCATAGAAATCAATCAACGCGCGGATATTGAACTCGCTGATTTGACATTCAGTGGGCAATTATTTGGCTTTTATACGGATTATGTGTTTGCAAAAAATGACACTATAGCCATGCGTTTGTATAGCTTATTGCCTGAACACTATATGTTTACGGAATCAGTAGAAGATGCTGTGCGGGCTAATCTGAACCCTTTTGCACAACCCGCCAACATTCGCTCCAATGTAACGGGAGGGTTAGGTATTTTTACTACCTTGAATTTTGCTGAGAAAAAGGATATTATACTGAAATAAAGACAAATATTTGGCGACTTGCCTGCCATCATACCCACAAAAAACAATAACCATGCTTTTTTATGTCGGGTTTGGCAGGCAAGTTGCTTTGTTTTATGGCAAAATAGACGTAGCTTTGTAGCGGTTGCAGACTGTCCATCACGTACATTCCCCCTTTTTTCAAAAACGTTCTATGGCTGCGATTATGCTATTTTTACCTTATTAGGACTTACGCAAAAATCATGGTTAAATGAAATAATGTCTTAAGAGGGCTTAGATTGGTTTTAGGCAAAAATAGGGTATTCGCCTTTAAGCTGCTCTATAAGGTTTTTGCTTTTGTAACCGCCCAAATACGACAGTATTTGTTAAAACTGCTTTTTTCCTTGCCTGCCCAAGTCGGTGCTGTTGCTATCGCAATAGACAAGAAGTCCATAGACTTCAACTAACATATTTTTTTAAATTTTTTAGTTATACTTCAATAAATTGAAGTTCGAAAAAACTTCTCCTTTGTCCAAGGCGAAAACACCCGAATTTCGTTAAAAAATAAAAAATCCTATCAAAAAATTGCTTTTTATCACAGTACCTTCAACGAACTGGGGAATTACTTGCTTATCCAACAATCATACATTGATATGCCTGAATAATATTCAAAACCGAGTATCCCTATTTCTGGAACAATAAAAAAACGTAATATATGCGGAAAATGTGATACCATTGTAGTATAATCGAATGTTTCAAATTGATATACATCTATGCCTTTAACTCTTTTTACATCTCTAACTTGAATTGAATCAAAATTTAGTAATTTATTAGGGGCTTTCCATTTGTTTTTTGGTCTTTTTTTGAATAAAAAAAATAAATTACTTTCATTTAATAAACTGTCTTTATAATAATGCTTTTCTTTAAAGTTGTATAATTTACTAAATATGAGGTGGTTATTTCCTAATGATTCAAAAAATAATGTATCTTTACTATAATGTATTAAATCGGAGTATTTTTTTGCCTCATTTAATATTTTCATATTAGTGTCAGGGAAAATATTAAAATAATATTTATTATTCAGGTTATTCTCTTGTGATATATAAATATATATATTCTTCCTCGATATTCTTTTATACCTATCCAAACAAGAGCAATTATATTTTGTTATTGTATCCATTTTTACGAAAAAGCCTCTATTTATTATAGCTTTTTTTTGATAAAATACTAATAAAGAATGCGATAAGCTATCATCATCCTCCCATCGATAAGTAGAATCACTATTTTGTTTGTTGCCTATAGTGCTTGGCACATTGTCTAAGTTATTTTTGGATAATTTACCATTATTTTTAGATAAACTACTATTACAAGAAACTATGACAAAGAACAATAATGGTAATATTAATGTATAGTTCATTTTAGTTGTTTTCTTGGTTTTGTGTAGTCAGAATTAGGAACAAGGCAGTTTTCAATATTTCTTTGCATTCTTGCCGTTGTTGGTGTTTCGAAAAGTGTAGAATTTTTTTTTTGTTTTCAAAAATATTTCGCTACTGTACTTTTCGACACCAATAATAGACAGTTTATGCACAGGGTTGTTGGTGAGCGGAAAATCGGGTAGTGAAGTGTAGCTATAGAACAAAATTACGCCCAATTTTCTGAACCCCCCACAATGACACAAAAACTTCTCCTTTGTCCAAGGCGAAAACACCCGAATTTCGTTAAAAACAAAAAACCTTAGAAAATCCTATTAATTTAATTTGGATTTTATCACAGTACAGTACCTTGTGTCAATGGAGTGTTAGCATAAAACCATTCTCGCCCGTGATATTTGAAATATTCACCAACAAAATTAGATGGGTTTGTTTTGAATATTAATAAATCGACAGATGCAAAACAAAATTCTTCCCAAAACTCGGTAAAAGTTTGCACTGAAGTTTCCATAGCCATGTATGATGACCAAAGCACTATAGAATTTTCTTGAGAAAGTTGTGATTTTAGAAGTATATCTCGAACATCTTGGTTACCTAAAGAGGTTATTTCTACAGTGTATAAACAATCTGCTACTCTTCCAATATAATTTTCATTTGTATTCATTGCGATACTCTGTTCGTTTAAAAACCTTCCATCACCAATATTTTCATCTAATATTTTGAGAGGGACATTCACTAAAATAGGATGGAGTTCTTCTGATTTCATGAAAATTATTTGTTTTTAGATTTTGCCGTTGTTGGTGTTAGAAAAGTACAGAAAACTTTTTTATTTTCAAAAATATTTCGCTACTGCACTTTTCGATACCCACAACAGACAGCATTTTCGTGGGGGTGTTAGTGAGCGAAAAATCGGGTAGGGAAGAGTAACTATAGCACAAAATTACGACTATTTTACAATAAACCCAAAACATCTTTTTTGTCGTTATCGATGTTCTGCCTTTTCAGGTGTCGAAAAACACTGAAAAATATGCGTTGTAATATAGCTTTGACAGCGTTTTTAGAACACATCTGAAAAGGCAGAAACGTAGGCAAGGACTTTTGCTTTATACGCCTTGTCTGCGTTTTGGTAGGCAAGGGCACTTACAAGTATCGATTGTCAGTCAAATATTTTGCAATATCCTCTAAAGGCGAAGTAGTAAAACGTACCGTTACATGTCCTGTTCTACGATCTAAAAAACTAAATACTTCATAATCTTTGGGGGCTACGCCTTCGCCTTTAGCTTCTGCAATAGTCGTCCCATCTGTTAATTTTAGGACAAACGTTTTATAGGTTTTACCATTAGCTAAGTCTGTTTTTTCTTTATACAACCCAATAAGTTTGCTATCTTGATTGATTTGACCATTCATAGCAAAAAAACTTACTTGTTTGTTTCTCTCCACTAATGGGTATTGTGTCATTACGCCATTGTTAGGAGTAGTGGCTTCTTTTTTCTCTCCAATTCCATTGATAGCAGCCTGAAACTTGCCTGTAGCTTGATCAGGTTTCGGGGCGGGTTCTTTGCTATTGAGCAAAAGGTAGCGGTATTTAGCGGTTTGGTTCAGCAAATCGTCTTTTAGAAATTGGTTATCCACGATATACTGTGCCATGTTTTTCTTAGTGGCTACATAGCTGTCCCAATAGGCTTTCTCGCCTGTTTCCATAAAAACCACTTCATAGAAGTTTTTTCGATTGTCATACTTGAAGAAGATAATTTCTTTTTCGCTCAAGGTTTTGATACTATAATCTGTGCCAAACTTGCCTCCCACTTCCAGCATGACGCTGTAGGGTTTATTATCTACATAAATTTTCTTTTCTTTTTTTACATATTTCACCTTTTGAGCAAAAGTGGGGAGAAAAGCAAGTGCATAAAACAGCACCATAAAAGCAGTTAGTTTTTTCATACGAAAAAAACGATTTTGCCTCAAAAAAAGTATCTGTATTTCCTCCTATTTTTAAGTCTTATTCAAAGTCTTTCAGCCTTTTGAGCAGAAAATAAAATACGCCATTCATTTTTAGAACACCTGAAAAGGCAGAAATGTAGGGTGTAAGATTTCAGCTTTTGGATTTAAAGGCATCAAGAACTATTGGCACCAAAATATTCAGCAATAATAAAATAGCAAGGCTGCATACAGAAATTGCTCCTAATACACATTCCGCAAAATGAAACCAACGCCAAGGGGCAGGAAAGAAAGACAATACAAAAACCAATACAGCAGGCACACTAATAGCTAAAAACATAATTGCTATTAAAGTTTCCCATGTTTCTTGCGCTTGTTGAGCACCTGATGAAGAAGATTTGGAAAGCAAAGACGGAAGGCAAGTGGCTAAAGAAATACCTCCACCCCACAGGATAGCATTTTGCCAATCCGCTGAATTAAGC
>JAYTNK010000466.1:0-3763 GCA_043748375.1 Cytophagales bacterium | reverse complement strand
CAACATCTCGTTTTTCGTTCACAAATCGTCATTCAACAACGAGATGCTTCACTACGTTCAGCATGACAAATGCGCTATCACTAAAAATAATACAGAAGGGGAAGTTTAACGTTTTCAGCATAAATAGGTAATGTATAGGACATTCGCTTAAATCTCTCTCTCGTAGCAGTTGGCAGGCAAGTTTCAAACTTGCCTACCAAAACCAAGCATCAGGCAGGCAAGTTCAAACGTTTTCATCTTCTTTGAAACCATTTATTCAATTTGTGAGAGAGGAAAGCCGAGCCACTTCCAAGTAATGCGCCCGCAAGTACATCAGTCGGATAATGCACACCCAAGTCCATACGCGAATAGCCTACAGCACCTGCCCAAATAAACGAGGGGGCGATAACATACCATTTTGGAAATGCCATACTCAACGAAGTAGCCGTTGCAAATGCTATACTTGTATGCCTCGATGGGAAAGATGAGCCATTTGCTGATGAAACTTTTTCAATAAATGGATACGTTATAAAAGGTCTATCTCGGTTAATCGTATATTTTAAGGTGGTTGCAAACGCGGAAGCTATTATAAAAGTGCCAATCATAGATTTCCCCTTTTGTTTTAACGCGTTATCCTTTTTCAATAAGCCAACTCCATAAACCAATATAGGCGCAAAAGCACTCATAGGTATAGCACTATCTGTAATCAAAATAAAAGTATGGTCTAAACTTCTATTTCTGTCTAAATTTATACGCTTAAGTAAATTTATATCCGTATTTTGGGCATATAAACTCGTTGAAAATAGTAATAGTAGCAAATAAACAATTATTCTTTTCATGATTAAAATATTGACTAGGAATGTTAATTAAATAACTTGAGCTTTCAAGATTAGTAAAATATTGACAGGCAATTATTTAACTGCGTACCTCGTACTTCTTATTTCGTACCCTCCCCTATCCGTATTTTGTAATCACAAATTAAAAACTAACCCCCATTTTCTAAACAGCCTCATAATCTTTATTGACCACCTCCATTAGCTTGCAAATGGCTTCTTTAAGGCTGGATGTTTCAAGAATAATATGCTGATAATCAAGCATTTTCATACAATAAGTATCGCCTTCATAAAAATCATTTGTACAAGTCATATTGGGAACATCGACTTCCATTTGCGGGCGAATGATATTGATACTATAGCCATCATCTTCTACCAAATAGCCTATTGTAAGCCAATCAGTATTGCTTTCTTCGTGTTTAATAGAGTAGAAAGAGGGGTTTTTTACGCCAAAGCTCAAATACCCAAAAGAGAAAAAGGGATACAATATTTTCTTGAACGGCAATTTTGACAAGGTTAATTGTGTTTCAAGCTCTTGCATTTTAGACTGGTATAGGTTTACGTTGCCGTATTCTTCGGGGAGTTTTGCCATACTTTTCCAAAGACCACGCCAATCATAATATTGATACGTGCCTATTTGGAGTTTATAGTCAAAAGCCTTATCGCCACTGATAACATATCCTGGATAGTAATGCCTACAGCCTATACTTTGCCCGTGTTGTATTTCGAGCAACATTGTATAAGTTCCCAAGCTATATTTTGCGTATTCCATATCATACAAGCCCAATAAACTAACGAGGCTTTTTTTTCCTAAATCAAAAAAACTAACAGCCACTAATTTATCACCATCATACACGCCTACTTCATAAGTATCAAACACAGAGGCTTGGGCATTTTCGGGATATACATAAAAAAAATGTACTAATTTATCAAATATAAAGCCTTTGAATTTCCCTTTTTGTTGTTGGTATAAACGTTCTTTAGCCTCGTCCAACTGAAGTGGTTGGATTTTGACTGTAAAACGTTCTGCATTTTGGCTCATGAGTTTTAGCGAACGTTTTTTGAAAATATGCCGTTCTAAATGCAGGCGGATATTTATCACTTCGCGTACATCACCCGAAAGGCACATGACCTCAGAGCGATATAACATATAGGAACTGCGAAACCAACCGCTCGCCATGTAACTGTCAAGGCGAGATGGGGCAAGCGATTTGGGTACGTATAATTGGACAATCATGGTATGTTCCTGCGTTGCGCAGGTAAGGGCTATTTTTCGTTTTCACAAAGATAGCAAAAAAAGCTGTATTTTTGAAAAAAAATTGAATAGACGCATGAAAATCATTATTAGTCGAACCGATAACCTTGGAGATGTGGCATTAACCCTACCTTTGGCAGGCTTCCTTAAGGCACAACAAGCAGACACACAGATATATTTTATAGGCAAAAGCTATACCCGCCCTTTGATTGAGTGTTCGGAGGCGGTTAGTTTTTTTTTGGATAGGGAAGATTTATTAAAAAACCCTGACCAATTAGCAGACATACAAGCAGACGTTATTTTGTTTGTCTTTCCTGACAAGGCTATCGCGCAAATAGCACACAAAGCAAAAATACCTATGCGCATAGGCACAAGCCATAGGTGGTGGCATTGGTTGTTTGCTACGCACTTAGTCAATTTCTCAAGGCGCAACGCTAACTTGCATGAGGCGCAATTAAACTTCAAGCTTCTCCAGCCATTGGGGTATAAGCAAGTACCAACCTTGTCCGAAATAGCCGAATTATATCATTTGATTCCTCCCGCAATTCCTGAAAACATACAAAAACACTTGCCTGCCCATCAAAAAAGAATCATTTTACATCCAAAATCTAAAGGTAGCGCAAGAGAATGGGGCGTTGAGAAGTATTATCAATTAGCTCTTCGAAATATAGACTATTTATTTTTTATCACGGGCGTAGCCCATGAAGGTGAAGCTATTCGAGCAGAAAAGCCTTCGCTATTTGATTTGCCCAATGTAATAGACCTCACAGGACAAATGGACTTGCGTAGTTTGATAGGTTTTATTGCCCAAACAGATGCACTGGTAGCTTCAAGCACAGGCACTATTCACATAGCCGCTGCACTTGGCATCAACACGGTAGGGATTTACCCGCCTATGAAGCCTATTCACCCAACTCGTTGGCAGCCTGTGGGTAGGCAAGCACACGTATTGGTGCTGGATAAAGACTGCTCAGACTGTCGCAAAACCCTACCCTGCCACTGTATGGAAGCTATAACTGTGCAAGAAGTAGAAAGAAAGTTATTTTTCTAAACTCTATTTTTACTATCTATAATGAGTGTTACAGGGCCATCATTGGTGAGGTTTATTTGCATATCTGCCCCGAACTCGCCTGTTTGAATAGGCTTGCCCATAGCCTCTTCAAATGCTTGAACAACGATTTCGTAAAGCGGAACGGCTATATCGGGCTTCGCCGCGCCAAGAAACGAGGGGCGATTACCTTTTTTGGTGCTTGCGTACAAGGTAAACTGACTAACAAGCAAAATATCGCCTCCGACTTCTTGCACTGCTTGGTTCATCTTGCCTGCCTCATCAGCAAAAATACGCAATTGAACAATCTTGGGTACTAACCAATCAATATCCTCTTGAGTATCTTCAGGGGCTATGCCTATCAAAACAACTAATCCGCACGCTATTTGAGCGCGAAGCTCATCAGCTATGTGCAACGTGGCGTGGCTTACTCTTTGAACAACTACTAACATATTTTCAAAAATATACTTTTTTTGTATAAAATCAAAAAGTTGCTTTATTTTTCTGGTTCTTCGAAAGTTATTACAGAAGTATGCCGAGAATTAGCCATGCTGTAAGCATCCGTTTGTTCCTTTAGCACTAACAAGGGATTCTTACAGCATGGCTACGCGAGAAGTTTTGGTAAATCCCGCCATAACTTTCGAAGAA
>JAYTNK010000465.1:0-9513 GCA_043748375.1 Cytophagales bacterium | reverse complement strand
GGTACGTGTTTAGGCGACTTTTTGATTTCTTCCAACCATGTGTACAACAGTTTCTGGTCTTGGGAGCTGCCATAAAAAGCATAACCTTCCGACAAGCCGAATAATGTTTCGCCTTTGTCGTTGCGGCTCATGTACTCTATAAATTCAAGAAAAAAACGTTGTTCTGTTTCTAAGTTTATTTTTTGTTTAAGCATTTTGTATTCACTCCTATAAACAGTTTGCTGATAGGCATTGATGAGCTTTGCAAAAAACGTAACCATCAGTTTCTTTTTGTAGGCAGGGTCTGTGAATAGTTTTTTGTTTAACAAAATTCCATTCGTTTTGGCATCACCACTATTATCAAAAAAGTTTTCATCGCGATATTTACCCAATGATTCGCTTTTATTTAAGTCTTTTTCGGCAGGAAAAGCCCTGATGCGAATTTTGAAAGGCTTGCTCGGCTTACCTATTTTTGCTTTCACGATTTGGTCATACATCAATTTAATGTAAGGGTCTTGTAATCCTTTTAGAAAAACACTGTCTATTTTAAACCAATCTTTGTTAGATAAAGTAAACCAATCAGTAGTTATAGCTTTTAGTTCAGCTGAAATAAGTGGGTCAGTTATAACGGGCTTGCCTGTAGCTACGCACACCGATAACAGAAAAAAGTATAGGCAAGTCAAAAAAAAACTGCGCTTTGAGTTATATATCATACATTAGAAAGATTGACGATTTAAGATTTTTGATTGACGATTGCAAAACACTGATAAGCAATAGCTTATAGCTACTAAAATGTCATGTTATTTAATTATTGCCCCTTAAAAAAATGATTTTAATTGCAAATAACTTGTTTTAACAAATGATAATTTGGTTTATTTACAAATTTTAGGTGTTCGACTGAAAACAGAGAAAATAACGATAAAACAAGCATTTTTTGTTAGCAATCCGAAAAAAGACCGATTTTAGGTATATAAAAATGTAGTCTTTTATTTACACTTAATATGGTATTTCCAAAAAACTTGTGGGTAATAAATAGGGGTTAAAACTGGCGGTGGTTTTGGGATAATCAAATACAACGGGCATATTATGGATTTGGGTTTTGGCAGGCAAGTTCATTACTTGCGTACCAAAACCAAGTCAGGCAGGTAAAAATAAGCATATAAAAAGCACTCAAACAGATTTAGTGCGTTCATTTTCCCATTCTTTTTGCCATACTTGTATGGTTTCAAGTGGGAGTTTTGTGATGCGGGTTATTGCTTCAGGCTTCAAACCTTCGTCTAACATACCAAAGGTATGGTCTTTTTTAGCTTTTGCTTCGCCTTTTTCGTAGGCGGTGGTTTTGGTATAATCAAATACAACGGGCATATTATGGATTTGGGTTTTAGTTTCCTGTCTTAGTTTTCGTAGTTCGGAGATAACTTCCAACTGCATAGTGTATTTACCTACTGCGAGTTGGGTTTTGGCAAGTTGTTGCAAACGCTGCAAGATTTTTTCAATGACTGTTTGGGGTTCTTCGCCA
This sequence comes from Cytophagales bacterium, assembly GCA_043748375.1. Taxonomy (GTDB): domain Bacteria; phylum Bacteroidota; class Bacteroidia; order Cytophagales; family Microscillaceae; genus RDXI01. The sequence goes on along the minus strand of JAYTNK010000465.1, from coordinate 8,015 downwards.
TGAAAATTACCCAAAATAGCTAAGATAACTTCTTCAGGCGAGCTTGCATGCAAAAACTCTTCGTATCCATAACGCCGAATGTCGATAATTTCATATAAAAACTCCAGTTTTTCTTCGGTAATATGAGAAGCCATAGCCAATGCATCATTGCCAATATAGACCACAAACTGTGCAGTGCGCAGGTTATATTTCTTGCCTACCAAACTTCTATAGACGAGCATACGCCAATTCATTTCAGTATCATTATCTGACTGAATTTCGATGTGAAGCGCATAAGCGGGTGTATTGTCTGTAGGAAGTATCTTTTTCAGGAAGTCTGCCTTGCGTTCTATGGTATATTGCAGGTCGCTTTGCTCAATGTTTTCTGCTTTCGAAGTATCTATGGCAAAAAGGCTTTTGATAAGCGATTCGTATATTTCTTCAGCGTTTTCTTTGAACACTTTATCGTATTGACCTGTAGTAGTGGGTGTTTTTTTTATTTTCTTTGCCATTTTTACACGCTTTAAGATAACTGCAATTTAATAAAGCCTATCACTCAAAATAGAGATTTCGAGCATAGGATTTACCTTTTCATAAAGGATTTTATAGACCGCTTTTGTGATAGGCATATCGACCTGCAAATTTTTATTAATTTCATAAATCCCGCGTACGGCATAATACCCTTCTGCAATCATATTCATCTCCATTTGTGCAGATTTTACGGTATATCCGCGCCCAATCATATTGCCAAAAGTACGATTTCGGCTAAATTGTGAGTAGGTGGTTACCAGCAAATCGCCTAAATAAGCTGAGCCGTTCAAGTCGCGGTCGTGTGGGTGCAAGCGATTGAGAAAGCGTTGTATTTCTTGCATGGCATTTGAAACCAATACTGCTTGAAAATTATCGCCATAGTTTAGTCCATGTGTAATACCTGAAGCTATGGCTATGATGTTTTTCATGACAGCACAATATTCTATCCCCAATACATCAGCATTCGTAGCTGTTTTGATGTAGCGGCAGGCAAGGAGTTGCGCAACTTTTTGGGCAGTTTGTTGATTTTCAGAACCAATCGTGAGATAAGATTGTTTTTCGAGTGCGACCTCCTCTGCATGGCAAGGGCCTGCAACTACAGCACTGTTTGAGGTTGGGATTTGGAAGTGTTTTTCCATGTATTGTGTAACCAGCAAATGCTCATCAGGAATGATACCTTTCACGGCTGAGATAACAATCTTGCCTACGAAGTCTGCCACCGTAAGCTCTTTGAGCGCATCACGCACAAAGGCAGCAGGCACTGCCACAAACACGAACTCTGCGTTTTGTAGGGCTTGTTTTAGGTCAGAGTGAGGCTTGACTTTGCTTTTGCTAATTTGTACCCCACTCAAATAGTCAGGATTATGTCTATATTTGTGTATATGTTTTACAGCTTCGCGGTTGCGCAACCACCAATTGACTTGCGTATTGTTTTCAGCAAGCATTTTTACAAGCGCGGTTGCCCAACTTCCACCTCCAATCACAACCACACGAGAAGCATTTGCCTCAACGCGTCTTTTGCGCTTACCCAAAAATCTTTTTAACATTAACCTCATTTTTATAATTTGGTACGGTATGAAGCGCAAAAAAACGCATTTATTTAGACTTTTACAAAAATAATACTAAATTTGCCATTATGCAACAAGTAACTACCCCTATTCTCGAAATTTCTAATCTCACCATTACCTTTAAGACTGAAAATGACACGGTTAATGCCGTGCAAAACCTTAACCTTTGTATCCAAAAAGGCGAAACGATGAGTATCGTTGGTGAGTCAGGTTCGGGAAAGTCAGTTACAGCATTGGCTATTATGGGTTTGTTGCGCAAAGAAAAAAAATGCGTAGTAGAAGGTGAGATTTGGTTTGAGTCACGTCAGTTTGGACGAGTGGACTTAACAACTTTACCTGAGAGGCAACTTAGACAAATACAAGGCGCGGAGATTGCCATGATTTTTCAAGAGCCTATGACTTCGTTAAATCCTGTTTATACCTGTGGTAACCAAGTAATAGAGGCTATTCTTGCCCATGAGAAAGTTACTTACAAACAAGCCAAAAATCGTACGCTTGAGCTTTTCAAAAAGGTAAAATTACCCGATCCTATCCGCAAAATGAATGCGTATCCTCACGAACTTTCGGGCGGGCAAAAACAACGCGTCATGATAGCTATGGCTTTGGCTTGCCACCCAAGTCTTATTATTGCTGATGAGCCGACTACTGCGCTTGATGTTACCGTACAACGAGCAGTGTTGGAGGTGTTTGAGAACCTGCGCTACGAATTGGATACAGCCGTTATTTTTATTACCCATGACTTGGGCGTGGTAGCCGAAATAGCAGACGATGTAACTGTTATGTACAAAGGTAAAGTTGTAGAAAAAGGAGATGTACTTGATGTTTTTGATAATCCCATTCACCCTTATACAAAAGGATTACTTGCCTGCCGTCCACGTTTAGATATTAAAATGCGCACCTTGCCTACCGTAACCGACTTTATGGAAGTCGATAAAGAGGGTAATATTACGGAAAAAAATAGGCAATCTTTGGGCGAAACACTGCTATTTAATTTTATTAGTGAGGAGGAAATTCAAGAACATAATGAAGAGCTTGCTAAACAAAAACCTATTCTGACTATCAAAAATCTAAAAACCTATTTCCCCATCAGGCAAGGGCTTTTTAGGCGCACTGTCGATTATGTGAATGCAGTCGATGATGTTAGTTTTGAAGTCTATAAGGGTGAAACTATTGGCTTGGTAGGCGAGTCGGGTTGTGGTAAAACTACGCTGGGACGTTCTATTTTAAGGCTTATAGAGCCAACAGAAGGCGAAATTTGGTTCAATGGCCAAGATATTCGAAGCCTGAACAAAAACCAAATGCGCGAAATGAGGCGCGATATGCAAATCATTTTTCAAGACCCATACTCGGCTCTTAATCCGCGCATGACCATTGGACAGGCGATTATTGAGCCTATGTTGCTACATAAAATCTTGCCTACCTACGAAAAATGCAAAAATTGGGCAATAGAATTATTGGAGAAAGTAAATATGCAGGCAGACCATTTTTATCGTTATCCACATGAGTTTTCAGGCGGACAACGTCAAAGAATTTGTATAGCTCGTACGCTTGCTGTAAAGCCAAAACTAATCATTGCTGATGAGACGGTTTCCGCGCTTGACGTTTCTATCCAAGCCCAAGTATTAAACTTGCTCAACGACCTAAAAGAAGAGTTCAAATTGACTTATATTTTTATCTCGCATGACCTTTCTGTGGTGAAGTTCATGGCTGACCGCATCGTAGTAATGAATAGGGGGAAGATTGAAGAAATTGATTATGCGAATGAAATATACGAAAAACAACAAACCGCTTACACACGCCGACTCATAAATGCTATTCCAAAAGGGGCTTCAAATGATATTCTGAAAGCCCGACAAAAAAGAGAGGAAAGAGAAAAAAATAAAAAATAACTAAAAACAACGTATGCAATCTATTTAGCCCTCCATCATGAAATTTTTTGTAGTTCTTTTCTCTCTCTTTTTCCTCTTTAATACCCATCTATACGCGCAATCAGATACCATAAATCGCAAACGCCTGAAAACTATTGCATGGGTTGGCGGAGCTGGCTATACGGTTGCGCTTGCAGGTTTATCTATTATTTGGTATGATGATTTAGGCAAGTTTAAATTCTTTAACGATAATCGCGAATGGCAAGGTGCTGATAAGGTGGGGCATTTTTACACAGCTTTTCAGTTCAGTAGAGCCACTGAACAGCGTTTGCGTTGGGCAGGACTTTCAGAAAGGAAAGCAAGGCTTTGGGCGGGACTTACGGGGATAATCGTGATGACTCCCATCGAGATTTTAGACGGCTTCTCTCCCAAATATGGAGCTTCTTGGGGCGATTTGGTGGCAAATTCTACAGGAGCGATGTTTCTTTTTGGACAATCTGCCCTTTGGAATGAAACACGCTTGTATCCAAAACTCTCTTTTTTTCCAAGCGGTTTGGCTAAATTGCGTCCTAATTTATTGGGCAGTAATTTGCCTCAACAAATTATCAAGGATTATAATGGACAAACATATTGGTTGTCTATAGATTTGGATAAGTTTATGCCGAAGCGTAAATTCCCAAAATGGCTCAATCTTGCGGTAGGCTATGGGGTAGGCAATATGGTTGCGGCTGAAAATGACCAAAGTATTGCCTTGGGCTATGCACCCTATCAAGAATATTATTTGGGATTGGATTTTGATTTTACGTACTTGAAACCTAAACGCAAAATAGCTAAATTGGGTTTGTATATACTAAGTTTGATACGCTTGCCTGCCCCTGCTCTTGCCTACAGTGCGCAATATGGTTGGCGTATGCACGCGTTTTATTTTTAGTCTTCGCGCGCTCCTGCGGCAGATTCGGCTTCGGATAGCCAAAGTAAAAATTCATCTTCATCGTCATACATACCTACGCGTTCTTTTGCAAAGAAAGGGCGCGTTTCATTATCTATTTGTGCATTATATTGTGCTATGAGTTGCTGTATATCTGTCTGCCATTTTGTTTTTAGTTTGTTTCGCTCGTTTGCAAAAGTTTCTAATAAATTATTGTATTTTTCTTGTATAGGTATCAATGCTGTCCTAATTTGTTGCATTTTTTTCAATATCTGATTGCGCGTTTCAAGCAGGGTAGGCGTGGCTTGCCATTGCGACAAAGCGCGTTGTTGTTGCACATAATTTGCGCGCAGAGAGCTTAGTTCCTCGCGTTCTTTTGGGGGCATTTGTTTGTAAAGTCGTATATGTTGGGCTTGCCATACGGGGTGAATATGCTTACGTTCATATTCATTGATAGTACGCTTGAGCGTTGCCCAATCGGGAGGCAAGAAGAGGATACAAACAAAATAAAAAAAGAATAAACTATGCATATACTATTGTGATTTTACAAGCTATTATATGTGATACACAAAAAACACCCCTTTTTTGGAAAAGGGATATTGATTGTAGTTGTTTTTTCTACTTTATAAAACTAATAGGTAATTATTTAGATTTATACCACACCGTTATTATTTGATATGTTCCATTTGTGCTATCATTTGTTTGAGTATAACGAGTACATTTTTATCACGCAGAGGCGACATGATAGCCTCTGATGTTTGCTCATCGAAAAACTCATAATAAACATTCTCATAATACAAGAAATAGCGCAGTTCGCCCTCTATTTCTGTATGAATTTGCTTGCCTGCTGAAGTGTTATTGTAAAGCGATAAACGCCCATGATAGTATTGATAACGAAGCATTTGGCTTAATGCTGTACGCTCTAAATTATTTTCATCTTCGCTGTAACGGTCAAATACACCATTGTCTGTATCAGTATTAGAAATCTCGAATAGCAAACTCTCATCATAAGCCTTTATAGCCATGTCTTGCGCCATGACATCAACTTGTACAATATCTTGTGTATTGGGTAGGCAAGGTTCTTCTTTTACTACTGTAGCCTTTTGCGTGGGTGCGGCAACAGGAAGCTCAATACGAGTAACGTAGTTAGTTTGTATAGGCTTAACTTGTATAGGCTTAGCTTGTACAGGCTTAGTTTGTACAATTTCGGGCTTATTCTTTTCTTGTATTTGTTTTACAACAGGCTTAGCTTGTCTTTCAGGAGCTTGGGCGATTTTTTTGCTGTCAAACCAAAATAAAGTAGCTGTTAGCAATCCTGCGATAGTAAGCGTGCTACCAAAAGCAAGGCGTGGAATGGTAAATAAAGGAGAGCTTTCTGGCGCGAGTGCGTTTAAACGAGCTTTAAGTTCCCACTTTCGGCGTTGGCAAATAGCCTCTACGACCTCTCTTTGAAAGTGCATTTCGCTTTTCAAAAGAGGGTCTTGTGCTATTAGTTGCTCCATTATCTGACGATCTGTGTCAGAAAGTTGGTTCTTGAAATAACGGTCTAAGTTGTCAGGGTTAAAATCCAATGGCATGTCACAAGGTTAGTCTAAGAAGTCAGTTGCTTTGTACTTTGATTTTATGAGGTCGTCAAGCTCTTTTTTGCATTTATATTTTTTTGTTTTGGCTGTATCTGCATTAGAAAAACCCATCTTTTCTGCAATATCTTGCATAGATAAGCTGTCAAAATAATAATACATTAACACTTTTCTACACGTTTCGCCTAATGAATTGATGCATATATGTAGTATATTGTTCCGCTCTTGTTGGTCTGCATCTGAATAAGTAGCAGATTCAGCTACCTCATGTGTGAATTTTGTTTTTCTATCAAGCTCTTTCCTCCATAGGTTTTGACAAACACTGTATAAAAATGTACTTATTTTTGAAGTGAGTACAAAGTCATCTGTACGGGTTTTTTGCCAAAATATAATAATTGCATCTTGAAATATATCTTTTGCTTCGTCTTCTGTTCCGTTATTATTTAATACAAGGCGAGTCATCATCTTATAGTTTTTCCTATAAAGATAATCGAGTGCGGTTTCATCTCCGCCTTTTATTTTTTCTATGAGTTGGCTATCGCGCATTTTAATTTGAATACGTTAAAACGAAAAAAGGTAACAAGCGAAAACGCATCTATATGCCTATCAACAGACATGATGCGCTGAGAGAAAGCCTAAAAGTAGTAACTTTTTAGCATAATACACAATATTCGTGCTTATTTTTATATATACGAGAAAAATTATAAAATGTTTCAAAAGGCTAATAATGCTTGTAAACACCTTTTTGAGGCTGTTTATGCATAAAAATACGCTTAAAAAAATTAAAAAACGCTTAAAATCTTGCATGGTAAGGAAATCTTTGTAAAAACATTGTTTTTAATATGTATTTTTGCAAACCTTCGCGTTTTCTTTCTGATGTGAGTAGTATCTGATACTCAAAAAAACGCACACTTTTTATATACGATTATGGACGTACAAATTTGCAAAGAATTTCTGCAACAAGGCATTGCGCAAGCTATGGCTAAACTTACTCTCGACTCGCAACCTACGTGGGGAAGCATGGACGCACAAGAGATGATTGAACACGTAGCTATGGCACTCAAGGGAGGCTATACGATTGAGTTTGGCGCAGATAAAGAGTCTAAACCAACGCAATTGCAGGCAAAAGAAATGTTTTTGGTGCAAAATGTGCCTTACCCCAAAGGAATTCCTAGCCCTTTTCACAAAAATGGTAAACCGCCTTACCAGTTTGAAAACCTTGAACAAGCAAAACATCACTTAGTTCAGCAAGTAAAATTGATGTATTTGTTTTTTGAAAGCCCCGAAAATTTGGAAAAATTTTATTTCCACCCGTATTTTGGAAAGCTAAACTTTGATGAACTACAACAGTTTAATTATAAGCATATTACTCATCACTTTGAGCAATTTAAAATAATGTAGTTTGTATTTAGACAAAATAATCTCAGGCAAGAAAAACCATGCTTCTTCTTGCCTGTATCAAAAACTTGCCTACCTTTGCCATGCAATACCGCCCACAAACATAAATTTATGACTAAAAAATCCCAAAACTAAGCAATTTGTAGGGCTTTCCCTACTGTTGGTTGTGTTTTTAGTGGTATGTAGGCAAGCTAAAGAGGATTTGCCACTGCCGAGTTCAGCCACAATAGATGCTGTAACCCTTTCTGCCATCAAAGATTGGTACAATCCTAAAGTAGCTCGCCTGCGTGGTGCAAAACCACAGACATCGATATTTACTTGCCTGCGTGGGGGCAAGGTTTCCTACACAACCTCGCTGATGGCTCTAAAGTGGCTATCTTTCCTGTTTCAAGAGAGAAAAACGTACAATACTATGACGTTGGTTTTGTGCGCCGTTTCGCAGGGGTATTTGTATAGGTTTACCATGAATTACACTAACAAAAATAGCCATACACTGGAACTAGGGGGCTTTAGAGATTAAGCGTGCTTAGTCCTTCCTAAAAACACCAAATCTATGCAGATAGGTTTGGTATTTTTGTGTATATTTGCTTGATTTTTCTTTTTAGAAGGTGAATTACTAATCTATGTTAGCTATTTCTATTCATGTGTGCGAGGTATCTTGTTC
>JAYTNK010000464.1:0-2574 GCA_043748375.1 Cytophagales bacterium | reverse complement strand
CATGGACAAGACATTCCAATGCGGTTATTCGCTATTTGGTAAGCCTGCCACACTGCGCAAAATTTTGGAACGGTTGCAATATGTTTATACAGGCCCTATCGGATTCGAGTATATGTATATCCGCGAACCTGAAATTATAGCTTGGTTCAAAGCAAAAATAGAAGCGGAAAACGTCAGCTTTATCCCATCACTTGAAGAGCAAAAACATATTCTTTGGAAACTAAACGAAGGTGTGGTATTTGAAAATTTCTTGCATACCAAATACATAGGGCAAAAACGATTCTCTCTCGAAGGAGGCGAAAGTACTATCCCTGCCCTTGATGCTATTATTCAACGTAGCTCCGAATTAGGTGTAAAGGAATTTATGATAGGCATGGCGCACCGAGGACGTTTGAACGTATTGGTGAACATTATGGGTAAAACTTACGAAGACGTTTTTAACGAATTTGAAGGGATAATGCCCACAGAAGAAGACCTCAAAATAGGAGACGGCGATGTAAAATACCACATGGGTTATTCTAGCAGCTTTACTACGCGAGCAGGCAAGGAGGTTATACTCCAACTTGCACCAAATCCCTCGCACTTAGAAGCGGTAGGAGCAGTAGTCGAAGGGTATGTACGCGCCAACTGTGATGCTATGCACAACGGTAACGCTGACAAAATTTTGCCCATAATCATTCATGGTGATGCAGCAGTAGCAGGACAAGGTATTATTTACGAACTTATACAAATGTCTAAGTTAAAAGGTTATGCTACAGGTGGAACTATCCACTTTGTTATCAATAATCAAGTAGGCTTTACCACAGACTTTGAAGACGCACGTTCTAGTATTTATTGTACCGATATTGCCAAAGTTACGGACTCGCCTGTGCTACACGTAAACGGAGACGATCCTGAAGCAGTTGTATATGCGTGTAAACTTGCCGCTGAGTTTAGAGAGAAATTTAACCGCGATATCTTTATAGACATGGTCTGTTATCGCAGACATGGGCATAACGAAAGCGATGAGCCGAAATTTACACAACCCAAACTTTACAATAAAATCGCCACACACCCAAATACACGCGAAGTCTATGCAAAAGTATTGAGCGCACGTGGCAATGACCCTGATATTGCTAAAAAAATGGATGCGGAGTTCCGCCTCATGTTGCAAGACCGCCTCAATATGGTAAAGCAAAAAGAGGTTACTTACAAGTTCCAAAAATTGGAAGAAGATTGGCAAAAATTACGCTTTGCGCAGCCCAGCGACTTCGATAAATCGCCTGAAACAGGTATTTCAGAAGCGTTGATAGCCAAAATAGGCACCGCCTTGTCTACTATTCCTACAGGTTTTAATCCATTGAAGCAAATAGCGAAATTGGTGGAAGACCGCAAGCGTATGTTCTTTGAAGACAAGCGATTGGATTGGGCTTCGGCTGAATTGCTTGCCTACGGTTCTATCCTTTGCGAGGGTAAAATTGTACGCCTTTCAGGGCAAGATGTAGAGCGTGGCACATTTTCGCATCGCCATGCAGTCCTAAAAGATGCCGAAAACAACACATCCTATTGTAGTCTCGATTATATACAGCCTGAACAAGAGCGGTTCCGAATTTTCAATTCCTTGTTATCTGAATTTGCCGTTTTAGGTTTTGAATTTGGCTATGCGATGGCAAACCCGAACGCCCTTGTGGTATGGGAAGCCCAATTTGGCGATTTTGCCAATGGTGCGCAAACTATGATTGACCAATTTATAGCCGCTTGTGAGAGCAAATGGCATCGCATGAATGGCTTAACCTTATTGTTGCCACATGGCTATGAGGGGCAAGGGCCCGAACACTCCAACGCAAGACCAGAACGCTTCTTGCAACTTGCGGCAGAGTATAATATGATTGTGGCAAATATTACGCAACCTGCTAACTTTTTCCACCTTTTGCGCAGGCAATTAACGTGGGATTTCCGTAAGCCTTTGATAGTAATGTCGCCTAAATCATTGCTACGCGCCAAACACGTGCAGTCTGATTTGTCTGAATTTATTACAGGGCATTTCCAAGAAGTAATAGACGATAGCTTTGTAGAACCTAAAGAGGTGAAGCGCGTATTGCTATGTACAGGCAAGGTCTATTTCGATTTACTCGAAAGGCAACAACGCGATGGGCGCAAAGATGTGGCTGTAGTGCGTATTGAGCAGTTGCACCCTTTTCCTGCTAAACATATTCACCAACTTATTAGTAGCAAATATACAAAAGCTAAAGTATTTTGGGTGCAAGAAGAGCCGCTCAATATGGGCGCGTGGTCATTTATTCATCGTGTTTATACATACGACCAAATAGGTTGTTTTGCGCGTAAAGAAAGTGCCTCGCCTGCCACAGGATATCTTAAAACGCATCCTTATGAACAAGAAAAAATTGTAGCTGCTGCCTTTGCATAAAGCTGCTAATTCCTTTTAATAAAAAAAGCCTCCTTTTCGGAGGCTTTTTTAGTTATCTATCTAAAATATTCCCTTCTGTATTATTTTTAGTGATAGCGCATTTGTCATGCTGAACGTAGTGAAGCATCTCGTTGTTGAATGACGATTTGTGAACGAAAAACGAGATT
>JAYTNK010000463.1:0-1883 GCA_043748375.1 Cytophagales bacterium | reverse complement strand
CAGGGGCATACAACCATTTGAGCATTTGTTTTTCAGTAACTTAGTAAAACCTTGCAAAAATACAAAATCATGTGTATTTTTGTGTAAAAAAAGTCTATTAAGGGATTTTACAAAGTAAAATACTGATAACCAATATCTTTTGAATGGAAAATATTAAAAAAAAAATCGTAAACAAAGAAAACAAACCTCTTTGGGAAGTAGTTGCTATACTGGTTATAGTTATTTTGGCATTAGGTGCGTATGCCTTCACAAACAAAGAACTTGAAATACAAGGCACGAAAATAAAAAAATCTGCCCTCAAAGAATACTTAAACCCACCTGCTGAACAACCCTTGCTACAGCAATATACGGCTAACACATACACCGAAACATGGGAAAAAAATAAAGAGCTTGTTCGCAAAGAAACAATTGATTCCACCAAACAAGTGATTTTGCTCACAGGCGACTCCATGTGTGAGGGGCTTATGTTTCGCTTTCAAGATTATGCCAAACAAAACGGACATATACTCAAAACAATTATTTGGTATAGTTCAGGTACAGTCGGTTGGAGCAAAAGCGATAGCTTGCGAAAGTTGGTCAAGCTCTATAACCCAAGCTACATATTTTTTACCACAGGTTCGAATGAATTATTTATTCGCGATATTCAAGATAGAGAGAAATATATCAAACAAATCGTAGAACAAGCAGGTGATAAACCTTTTATCTGGATTGGCCCCCCAAATTGGGCGGAAGACACAGGTATAAACGACCTTATTGTAAAAAACACGGGGCGAGACCGCTACTTTAAATCCAAAGGACTTACGTTTCAACGCGCTTCAGATGGCGCACACCCTACATGGGCTTCATCCTCTGTATGGGCAGATACGATAGCGGGCTGGGTAATGGAAAAAGCGCGAAAGAAGATTTTGATGCGTAAACCCCTTAAAAAAAGCTGATTAATGAATGGCGTTTTGTAGTGATGTTGCGTGCAATGTCCTTACTATTTTGCAATACCGTTACCAAATCCAGAATATTTTTGTTTAATTTTGCAACGCTAAAATTTATACGTGTGAAAACTGTTTTTTCTTTTTTATTTTACATTTTTCTTGCCTGCTCTGTTACTTATGGGCAACTAACCAAACATATAGTATATAAAGGTTCTTTTGGCGAAATTACTGAGCAAGCCAAAGCTACAAGTGTTGTGGTAGGGGAGAAAAACGCATTAGGCGATTTAGAAGGGAAAGCTATTTGTTATGTAGTTCAAAACGGCGAGCAAACCGAACAAATTTTATGGAAAGGAGCTTATAACAACAATAAAATGCATGGTGAATTTGTAGAATATTATCTTTCAGGCGAGAAAAAAGAAGAGGGTACTTATAGAAGTGGGCAGAAAATAGGCAAATGGATTTTTGGGCTTGACAAGAAAAAAGGACTTTCAGTTTGGGAATACACTGATGAAGAACACGCAAAAATAGTTAGCTTTTGGGACTCTACAGGTACGCAAACTATGAAAGATGGTACAGGAGGTTATTATGATATAAATTACTACTACATTGAATCTGGCAGTTATCAAAACCACAAAAAAAATAGAGAGTGGAAAGGTCTTTATCTATCGGGCAAGCCCTACTATCAAGAAACTTGGCTGGAAGGCGAATTGGAAGAAGGAACGAGTTATGAAGAAGATAGCGATAAAAAATATACTTATACCATTTTTCAAGAAATTCCTGAGTTTGTAGGTGGGCAAAAGGCTATGGCAAGTTTTTTGAAAACTAATTTTAAGTATCCCAAACAAGCCCTACGAAAAAGTATTAAAGGAAAGGTATTAGTAAGATTTGTAGTGGATACGTTGGGAATAATCAAAGATGTTACGGTTATAAACCCCGTTCATCCCTTACTTGATGAGG
>JAYTNK010000462.1:0-5370 GCA_043748375.1 Cytophagales bacterium | reverse complement strand
TATACAAAAAGAACCCCAACCATTAAGGTGTCAAGTCTAACAAGTTCATTATAAACTTGTTAGACTTGACACCTTAATGGTTGGGGTAGATAGCTTTATGTTATTTATCTTTCAAAAAATCGTTTAGATCTTCTTTGGTTTTGCTGAAGTTTAGCACACTCCCAAGTTGATAGTAGTCTTGTTTGTCGTAGCAAAAACTGTAGGCATACTTTAAATACTCTATACGCGTACCTTCAAAAGCAAATATTTGAGTAATTTCTTTGATTTGAGCTTTGCTAAGGCAAACCTCTTTAGTCAATTTTTTCGCAATTTTCATTCTATTATCCTCAAATGTAACATCTTTAATTTCTTCTCTGAGGTTTGAAAAATCTGCTGAACTAAGTGTTTTTGCACACCCTTCAATAACAGGGGTAATAGGTTCTTCTCTGCGTGTGTTATTTCGATTTTCGGGTGTTACCTCTACAGGTCGTTCGTTATTTCTTTTGCGTATTTCGCCAATGCCCAATATATCATCAAGCTGTTCGCCAAGTTCGTTAGACTCTTTTTCAAGTTCTTTGCGAATAATTTTTTGAGCTACACGCATAGCATCCTCTTGGTTGTAGAATATTTTGGTTTCTACCATGATGTTTTTACGCTTGTTTGCCTTATCTTCTACATCTTTGTAAATTTTGTAGGCAATTTTTATGCCTGTAAGCTCGGCTTGGATAAGCGTTTTGCTATTCGATACCGTTTTATCAAGCGTATTGGCAGTGGCTTGATCTATCTGGTCTGTGGCACGTTTAGTTTGGATAAGTTCGGAAACCTTTGAGCTAAGCGTAGAGGCAAGTTCATTGCGAGCAGCAGTCAGGGCGGCTTGGTCTGCGGCGGCTTTGGTACCACTTGTAGATGAGCCTGTAGCCATGAAATATTTTGGATTGCCGTCTTCTTTTAGTTCGAGTTCATACGCCCAAGCTTGCTCAAATACTTTTGCCATAGGGATAGAGCCTACAGAAGTGTACCAGCCTTCTTTTTGGCGTTTTTTCGCCTCCTTGTCGGCTTGTTTGATAGATCTTAGGTCACGTTTTTTGATTTCTTTTTGTGCGTGTGCGTACGGCATTGTAAGACACAGGGCTACAAAAAAAGAGAGAAAAAGGAATGTTTTTTTCATAAAAATTATGTTTCTTTGATGGTAAAACGCATGATTTGCCTTTAGAGGATAATTATTTCTTAGATTAACCGCACATTAACAACGTAACCTTGTTTCCAGCATTTTGAGGTGGTTTTTAGGTAAAAAAACTGACCGATGGGCTGTTTTTTCTTGTTTTAAACTGACTGATGGCTTATAAAGTGACCGATTTGAGAGGGCAAGATGCGCGATTTTTTTTGAAGCTTACAACCAACTTGCCTACCATTACAGGCATCAATGAAGCCCACAACCAACTTGCCTACTTTTTTATTTTTTTTGAAAACTATAAAACATACATTTTTATTTTGTGGTAAGGGGTAACTTTGTATATTTGCAAAAAACTGCTCAACCTAAATCTGTATAATATGCAAAAAAGGAAGCTGAATACCTAAGCTATGCTAAAAATAATCAATATAAATAATTGATAATCAATATATTATATTTTTTTTATTTTACATTACCCCCATAATATAGCTTGTATTTTTGCTCAAAAATGCTTAATAATGGGGTAAATGTAAGATTTTAATGCCATGATATTTTGAACATGATGCCTCACACACATGGATAGAAATAGCTAACATAGATGAGTAATTCACCTTCCTTTTTTTGTAACTTTGCAGAAAAACAAAAACATGAAAACAAGTATTACACTTTTATTATTATTTGTAAGCTCTTACTTACCACTTTATGCCCAACAAGAGGCTACATTGTTCCCTTTTTATAAGACTTGGGGGCAAACCGATTTATGCTTCATAGACAAAGCAGGCAAGGTCGTGGCAGAAGTACCTTATCGCTATGATAGCTATACGTGTCCATATCAAAATCGCAAGAATCTCATGGAACTCAAGCACGACTTTTTTCATGAAGGTTATTGTTTGATAAATGCTATGGACGATAAGGCTTTTAAGCAAATATTGCTGATATATAATGCCAAGGGCGAATTGGTAAAAGAAATTCCCAATATGTCTGCACTTTCTAATTTTCATGGAGGCTATGCAGTAATTGCTTCGCAGTTTGAGGATAAATGCTATTCCATTAATCAAAAGTTTGAAATTCAAAAAGAACTGCCTTATACAAAACAATATTTGAGTTTCAATGCACAAGGTTTTGGATTGGTGGGTTCGAGTTGGCTGAGAAATGGTGACGATATTAAGTACTGTAATACGCAAGGCGAACTTCTTTCCGATAAAACATTCAGGTACAGAGATAATGATTTTGCTAACGGTACTACCAAAGTTGGATTGGAAAGAAAAACAGTCTTTCTGAATAAAAAAATAGAAATCATTGCAACCCTTGCTGAAAATGAAACAACGCTTTACAATTATAAGGCACCTTCTGATGGAGCTATTGTATTATTCAATTATGATCCATATAGAAGTCCTCAAACGGCTATTTCACGCGTGATAGATAAAACAGGCAAGGAAATAAACATCAATCCTCAAATCAAAGCAAGTCTTGTGGGATATGTAGGTGATGGCTTGTTTGTAAAGCAAATAAACAAAGGAAAGCATATTTTTGTAAATGCAGAAGGAAAGCAAATGATGCGCTTGCCATTCAGATGGAGTGAAGATTCGCAATACAAAGATGGTTTGGCATGGGTAGAAAAGTGGGAGGAAGTAGCTATCCCCAAACGTATCATCAAACAATTAATAAATACTAAAACGGGCAAAGTACTGCTTGAAAGGAAGGTAGCCCCTAAAAAGTACAAGATTGACAGTATTGACAGTATGGAGAGGGAGATGCACTTTGAAGACGAGTTTGTTTTTTGTGGTGAACTGATACGAATCGGGTTTCAATATTTTACTAAACAGGGAGAAGTAGCTTTTACCTTGCCTGCCAACAGTGTACTCATCAAGCAGATGCAAGACTATAAACTATACGCGCCTGAAGCTATCCAATATTTTGAACCAGACCCTTATGATGTAACAAGTGAGCAGTATGTTTCGCTTCAACAATTCAAAGGCATAGAGCGTGTAAATCCTGTATATATATGTTTAAGCAAATGGCAAATGAAAAGCATACCTAAAGAAATTTTTAAGATGAGTAATTTAAAAAAAGTAGATTTGACGTATATGGGGCTTACTGAGATACCAGATGAGATAAGCAAACTCATCAAACTGGAAGAATTGCAACTACGACATAATGACATCAAAATATTGCCCGAAGCGATAAATACTATTCCTAACTTGACCACCATCAACCTATTCTATAACCCTTATCAGGGGAATATAAGTAGGTATGGCATACTTTGGCATACAGAAAAACCTACTCAATCTCATGTATCAAGTTCTTCAGATTTTGGAGTGGCAGAAGTGGCACAGGATTCTCGTGAACATCCAAAAGAAGAGGTAGAGAGGCCACAAAAAATTGAAGTGGCTTACCGTTTGCCCAAAGAACTTCCTGTTTTGTCGGATAGAGGGGCAAAACTCATCTTAACAGCATTAAAAGCTACTGAAACGGATACGCTTCGCATCATAAGAGAGTATAACGAAATGCAAGAACTGTCTGAGGAGCTTTCATACGAAGAACAGGGACAACGCAGAGATGATCGCCTCATGTACTCGCTCAGCACAAAGCGCAGGAAAGAAATATACAAAATATTAAAAGAAAAAGAACTACAAGAAATAGAGTCTCGTAAGGTAAATCCAAGTAGACAGACGATATTATCACCCTCTTACATAGTTTTTGATGGGTATCTTGAAGAGAAACGGCTCAATTTTAGGATTATGGGCAGGCAAAAGGATTTTATGCAAAAATTCAATAATATTGATACTTTAAAGAAGCAACTTGCCTCTGAACAGCACATAAAAGGATTCAATCTTGTAAAAATGGTAGAAGAACAAGTACAGCAAAAATTACCCGAAAATGCTATAAAACAAAATATCCGAACTTATTTGGATAAGGAGTTTACAATATTAATAAAAGGATTATGACTTTTGAGCAACGTGTTGTACGTAGGTTACTTTCTTTTTGCTTTAAAAGCCCTTTTTTGTACCTTTGCAGAAAAACAAAAAACAAAAACAAAAACATGAAAACAGGTATTGCACTTTTATTATTATTTGTAAGCTCTTACTTACCACTTTATGCCCAACAACAAATTTCTTTGTTTCCATTTTACAAAGATTCTAACCAAAAAAAACTATGTTTTGTAGATAACAAAGGCAAGTTAGTTTTAGAAGTTCCTTATAAGGCGGTGGAGTATCCTTATCAACAGTATGGCTCATCTACACAACTAAAGAATAATTTTTTCTATGAAGGTTACTGTTTGCTCAATGTAAAAGATGAAAAAACTGATGAGCCTATTTTATTGATATACAACACTCAAGGCAATCTGATAAAAAAAATACCTCAGTTATATGCCTATTCCAATTTTCATGAGGGCTATGCAGTAGTATTTGCAGAAGATAAATCAAAATGTTACATGATGAATAAAAATTTTGAATTGGAAAAAGAATTTCCATTCTCAAAAGTAGTTTTTGATGAGTCTGGGATAGGGATTGTATATCAAGGAAACTCTTATAAACAAGTAAAATACTGCAATACACAAGGCAAATATCTTTCTGAAAAAGTTTTTGAATACCAAAAAGATGACTTTATATATGGCACTACATTCGTAAAATTAGATGAAAAGCAAGTTTTTCTAAATGAGAAAATAGAAGTGATTGCAGTTGCCACACCACAAGAAATGATGGACAACCCCTACACCAAACCAACCGATGGAGCAGTGGTGTTATTCAACAATGTAGAGGGCAAACCGCAAGGTATTTCACGTGTGATAGACAAAACAGGCAAGGAAATAAACATCAATCCTCAAATTAAACCAAGTATTGTTGCTTATGTGGGTGATGGTTTATTTGTGAAGCGAGAAGAAGAAGGGTATCACATTTTTGTAAATGCCGATGGAAAACAAGCTATGCCTCTTGCCTTCGAATGGATACAAAAAACAGAATATAGCGAAGGTTCAAGATATAGCGATGGTTTGGCTTGGGTAAAAAAGTGGGAAGGTGGGTATTTTACGAAATGTTATATTTACAAGTTGTTAGATGTGAAAGCGGGCAAAGTTTTGGTAGAGCGTAAGGTAGCACCCAAATTTAGTTACATTTTGCTTAATGTAGATTTTGCTTTTTTGGGCAAGTTGAACCGCATTGGTTTTCAATATTTCAACGAAAAGGGTGAGTCTGTGTTTACCTTACCTGTAGGCGATG
>JAYTNK010000461.1:0-3516 GCA_043748375.1 Cytophagales bacterium | reverse complement strand
TGCCCCACGATAAGAGTTCGCAATAACTTTCGAAGAACTAAAAATAAATAACTTGAATTTTTTATCTTGGTAAAAACTGACAAGCAATTATTTAACGCTTATCAATTCTGCAATCGTCAATGAAAAATCGTCAATCGTCTTAAGGTTATACAAAACGTTTGTTTACTTCCTGCCAATTTATCACTTGCCAAAATGCTTTGATATAATCGGCTCGTTTGTTTTGATATTTAAGATAATAGGCGTGTTCCCACACATCAAGGGCAAGAATAGGCGTGCCACGTTCTTTAACGAGCTTGGTCATGAGGGGATTGTCTTGATTGGGTGTAGAAGTTATTTTGAGTTTATTGGTTTTAGGCTCGACTATCAACCACACCCAACCTGAACCAAATTGCGCTAAGGCTTTCTTTTGAAACTGCTCTTGAAAAGCATCGAAGCTACCAAAAGTTGCTTTTATCGCCTCGCCTACCTTGC
This sequence comes from Cytophagales bacterium, assembly GCA_043748375.1. GTDB lineage: Bacteria > Bacteroidota > Bacteroidia > Cytophagales > Microscillaceae > RDXI01. Next base: position 3,045 of record JAYTNK010000461.1, on the reverse strand, counting down.
CTGTCGGTTCGCCTCCTGCTTGTGGGGCTAACAATGTCCAGAACAAGCTATGATTATAATGTCCGCCTGCATTGTTACGAATAAAGGAGTCTTTTGTAGTAACTTCCCCCAGTATTTGTTCTATACTTGCGCTTGCCCATGGTGTAGTTTTTACAGCTTCATTTAAGTTTTTGATGTATGCAGCATGGTGTTTCGTGTGGTGAATTTCCATAGTCATTTTATCAAAATGAGGCTCCAAGGCATCTGTAGCGTAGGCAAGGGCAGGCAAGGTAAACTCATCTGTACGTAACGATGGATAAAATTGTGCAGGTTCTACTTCTTTTGAAGATGCAAAAAGTGTTTGTGGCAATACCAACAAAGAAGCAGCAGCTGTAGTAAAATGTTGTAAGAAAGTTCGTTTGTTCATGAATGTTTTAATTTCCATGTAAACCTATGCTTTTACTTTCATAAATCCAAATATTAAGATATGTTTAGCTATATTTTTAGTAATTTTCTTTTTAAGTAGCCTATAGAAAGGTTCATTTATTTATAGTTTATGCTTATTTTTGCAAAAAATTGACTACATAACTCAAAAAAATATGTCTTTACTCGTAGTGGGTTCAGTGGCTTTCGATGGTATCGAAACGCCTTTTGGTAGTGTAGAACGCACCATTGGTGGTTCTGGCACATTTATTTCATTCTCTGCTTCTTATTTTACTGATAAGGTAAAGCTTGTAGGCGTAGTAGGTGGCGACTTCCCTGCTGATAAAATTGCACTACTCAACCAACATGGCGTTAGCACAGAGGGCTTGCAAATCAAACCCGATGAAAAATCTTTTTATTGGAAGGGCAAATATCACTTAGACCTTAATTCACGCGACACCCTCGTTACTGAATTAAACGTGTTGGAAAACTTTGACCCTATTATTCCTGATAGCTATCAAGATGCCCAATATGTAATTTTAGGCAACCTTACCCCAAAAATACAACAAACGGTTATCGAAAGATTGAAAAAACGCCCTAAGTTTATCTTAATGGATACCATGAACTTTTGGATGGAAGTAGCTCTTGATGACCTGATGGTTACGCTCAAAATGGTGGACGCATTGTCTATCAATGACGAAGAAGCGCGACAACTCTCTGGCGAACATTCTTTGGTAAAAGCCGCTAAAAAAATCATGGCAATGGGACCTCGCTTCCTTATTATTAAAAAAGGTGAGCATGGCGCATTATTATTTCACGAAAACCAAATATTTTTTGCTCCTGCTTTGCCTCTTGAAGAAGTGTTTGACCCTACAGGTGCAGGCGATACTTTTGCAGGTGGATTCATGGGCTATTTGACAAAAACAGATGACATTAGTTTTGCCAACATGAAACGTGCTTTGATTTATGCGTCTGCTATGGCTTCGTTCTGTGTAGGCAAGTTCGGAACTGATGCACTCATTGACCTTTCAGACAATGACATTCAAAAGCGCGTACAGGAGTTTGTTGATTTAGCACAATTTGAAATTGCTATGCAGTAAACCGTTATAGCATCATTTATATACAACTTGCCTACCCATATACTATATAGGTAGGCAAGTTTGTTTTAATACACATATACTTTGGAATTTGCTACACAAAAAACAAACATTTTTTTTGTATTTTACAATAATTATTTTAGCTTAGCCTAAAATATATATTTGGCTATTCAAAATAAAGCATTAACTTTGCGGTATTATTTACAAATTCACTTTTAATTTACTTAAAAAATGCTACGTTATTCTTTTTTCATCTTTTTAATAGCTTTTTCTATCACAAAAACTTATGCACAAACAGTTGATTTACAAATATTTATCACAAACAATAAACAACCTATAGCCTTTGGACAAGCCTACTTGCCTGCCCTACAAATAGGCGCGACTGCTGATAGCGTAGGCAAGTGTTTGCTTTTGCGCGTACCTGTAGGCAAGCATATACTTGAAGTAAAATGTATAGGTTACACTAAACTTGTTCAGAGCATTGAAGTTACTGAAGCACAAAATAATTTTCAGGTAAACTTAAAAATTGATGACAATATGCTCAACGAAATCGTGGTAACAGGCACCATGCGCGAGATGAGCAAAGCAGAAAGTATTGTACCTGTAGAGGTTTTTACTTCTAAATTTTTTGAGACAAGCCCAACACCTTCGTTGTTTGAAGCTATGCAAAGTGTGAATGGCGTGCGCCCACAATTGCAATGCAACGTGTGTAATACAGGAGATATTCACATAAATGGCATGGAAGGCCCTTATACAATGGTACTTATAGATGGTATGCCTATTGTAAGTGGACTTTCTACCGTATATGGTTTGAGTGGCATACCCAATAGTATGGTGCAACGCGTAGAGATTGTCAAAGGACCTGCGGCGGCATTGTATGGTTCGGAAGCAATGGGAGGTATCATCAATGTTATTACTAAAAATCTCTCAAATGTCCCCAAATTATCGTTAGACATCAGCTCAACTTCCTATCAAGAAGTCAATAATGACCTTTCGACAGGCTTTCGGGTAGGCAAGAAGGCACACAGTTTGTTAAGCGGTAATTATTTTTATTTTGACAAAAAATACGACATCAATCACGATAATTTTACAGACATTACACGCTCCAAACGCGCTTCAATATTCAATAAATGGAGCTTTGACAGAAAGGCAAATCGCATAGCTAATATTGCTTTTCGATACGTTTGGGAAAATAGACATGGAGGCGAATTGCAATGGGAAGAATCACATCGAGGCACAGATATTTATTATGGCGAAAGTATTCGCACCAACCGCGTAGAAATGCTTGGCAGTTATCAATTACCAGTACAAAAAGAAAAGATAATATTCAACTTTTCGGCTAATCGCCATGTGCAAGATAGTTATTATGGTTTAACAAAATATTTTGCAGACCAAAGCATTATTTTTGGGCAATTTATTTGGGATAAAAAATGGGGCGAAAGGCATAATTTTTTATTGGGTGTCAATCAACGTTATACTTATTATGATGATAACACAGTTGTTACTACCGAACCGCAAAAACATCTATTATCAGGCGTTTTTGTGC
>JAYTNK010000460.1:0-6889 GCA_043748375.1 Cytophagales bacterium | reverse complement strand
TCCTGCAAATAAATCTATGAATTTAAAAGTATAATTTTCAGGTGTTGGAAATGGTACTTTTTCAACTTCAAATAATAATTGTTGTAATACATCTTCTGCAACAATTGAGATTTCTTCTTCTGTTTGTTTGTATTCTACAAAATGGCGAAGTGAAATTAAAGCGTCTTTTTCGTAATGTTTCTTTACGCCATTTGTATAATTATGAAGATAATGCGTTACAACAGCTTTATCCTCAATACCTTCAACAAGTCTGATTTGGAATGCTTTGCCTCCAAAATCATCTATGCTTATTGTCTGTTTTAAACTCATTTTCTTGTCAGTCAAAATTAGGTTGCAATATACAAAAAAAAATATAGTTCTTTTTATGTCTGTTTTAGTTTCATTTTCGGGTTTCGTGGCATTACGCACAACTCGTTAATATACGCAACTGCGTACATCATTCGTTGCAAAGGTACGTATTTAATTTGAAAACACCAAGTAAAATCAAAAATATTTTTAAGTGCTTGAAAACAAGGCATTTATTTATTTTTACTTGTCCGAAAAAATACAAAATGCGCATAGCTTTTTTTTGTATTTTTTACATATTATCGAGTGGCTTTTGATTTTTTTTGAAACTTTTTTCGTTTGTTGCGTGTATAGCGCAAAGTCGTTTCGATATCCTTGTGTTCGAGCAATTTTTGTATAAATTTGGTATCAGTTCCATTCTCCAAAAGATGTGTAGCAAAACTATGCTTAAGCCCGTGTACGCCTACTTCTTTTTTTATTTTCGCCTTTTTCATAGCAGTCTTAAACACTTGTTGTGCACTTCTGACACTATATTGATCGCCACATTGCCCTTCAAATAAATATTTAGTAGGTTTGTACATCTGGCAATACGCGTGTACTTGTGCTAAAATTGTTTCAGGCAAGGTTACATAACGCTCTTTTTTGCCTTTGGCTTGTTCTACCAAAACTTGCATATTATTACTATCAATGTCTGTTATTTTCAGGTTTACTATTTCACTTACTCGAAGCCCTATAGTATAGCAGAGTTTAAGCATAGTATTATGCTTCAAGTTTTCCGTAACCCCGAATAACTTTTTGATGTCTTTCATGTGGATTACTTTAGGCAGGATAGAAGGCTTTTTGGGTCGTGGGATTTCAAAAAACGTTTTATCACGATTCAGTACTTGCTCAAAATATAATTTCACTGCATTCATACGGCTGTGCAAAGTATTTTCGGAAAGCTTCAATGTATCAGTACAATACAAAAAATAACTTCGCAATTTTTCGGCATCTAAATCATCTACACATTCTTCTTTTAATATTTGTAGTAATTTCCCAAATTCATTCTTATAGGTATTGATAGTATTAGGACTATAGGCTTTGAGCTGTAAAATTTCTATGTATCGCGCAAGAGCAGGGTGATTCACCTCATGGATATGGCTAAGAATGTCCTTGCCTGCTATGGGTTTGGTAGGCAAGCTAAATTCAGCTCGATATTGTGCTGTATCCAACACATACCACGCTTTTTGTGATTCGCTCCATCGAACTCCTGCTAATTTTTTTACTTCGATATCAACTTCATGATGAGAGGTAAAACGAATAAAAATTACTTTTTGCTCTTTGTGGGTAGCCAATTCATAACTTATTTCAGGCTTTATCATAACTTATTTTTTGTCTAACATCATAAAACGCCACGTTTTTTTGGGGCAAGTGGCATCTGCTACTCAAAAATAAAACAGGGACTTACCTGCTAAATCTACTTTGTAAAAACAAGACTCTAATTGCGCACTAAATTAATCAAGCCCGCGATTTTAATCGCGGGGTAGATTAGAATTTTCTAAGCATCAAAAATAAATGTATGGGTTTATGCGCTTACTACGTTTCCAAATAACGTGGCGGCTGAGCAATCATGTACTTTTACCCAAACATAATCGCCTTTTTGCTCGGTTGTTTTGGTAAAAATAACGACTTTATTAGCTGTATTGCGTCCCATTAATTGCTGTTCAGAGCGTTTGGAGTTTCCCTCTACCAATACTTTAAAGGTCTTGCCTATATCAAGACGGTTGCGTTCAAGTGAATGTTGCATTTGCAAAGCAATAATTTCTGCCAAGCGTCTTTTCTTTATTTCGAGTGGAATATCATCTTGGAAGCGTTTTTCGGCAAGCGTGTTAGGACGTTCTGAGTAGTAAAACATATAACCAAAGTCGTATTTCACTTCATGCATGAGCGAAATGGTGTCTTGGTGTTCTGCTTCAGTTTCTGTACAAAATCCTGAAATTAAATCCATAGAAATACCACAATCATCGCCTATAATAGTGCGGATAGCCTTTATTCTTTCTAAATATACCTCGCGTGTATAACCCCTGTTCATCAATTCCAAAATACGCGAGTTACCACTTTGGGCAGGCAAGTGGATATATTTGCATATATTTTCGTGCTTGGCTATCATGTGGAGTACATCATCTGTCATATCTTTGGGGTGCGATGTTGCAAAACGCACCCGTATATCGGGACTAACTAAGGCGACCCTTTCCAATAATTGCGCAAAATCCACCACTTCAATACCTGTAAGGTCTGCCCCTTGTTTAACTGCTTTTCGCTCTGCAAGTATAGAAATCACGTCTGGATTTGAACTCCAAAGATAAGAATCTACATTCTGCCCCAAAAGTGTAACTTCTTTATAGCCTTTTTCCAATAAGTCTTTCACTTCATCTACTATAGAATGTGGGTTACGGCTTCGCTCGCGTCCTCGCGTAAAAGGCACTACACAAAACGAACACATATTATCACAACCGCGCGTAATAGACACAAAGGCAGTTATACCATTTGAGTTTAGACGGACGGGGGCAATATCAGCGTATGTTTCATCACGCGAAAGAAATACATTCATAGCTCGATGTCCTGCGTCCACCTCGCCTACCAAATTGGGCAGGTCGCGGTAAGAATCAGGGCCAGCAACGAGGTCAACTACTTTTTCTTCTTCGAGCAATTTAGTTTTCAAACGCTCTGCCATACAGCCCAATACACCTATCAATAGAGCGGGCTTACGTTTTTTGAGGCTATTCAAATATTGTAAACGGTAACGTATTTTTTGTTCGGCGTTATCGCGAATAGCACACGTATTCAAGAATATTAAATCGGCTTGTTCTTCGTCTGTGGTGGTGTCAAATCCACCTTCGAGCATGATAGAAGCAACTATTTCGCTATCTGAAAAGTTCATTTGGCAACCGTAGCTTTCTATATATAATTTGCGAGTTTTTCCTGTAAAGGTTTCTGCGGTTACTTTTACGGTTTCGCAGGCTTCTTCAGCGTCTGCGGTGAGTATGTCAATGTCTTGGATAAGATTTTCCATGTGAGGGGTACGATTTACAAATTGTCTAATAATTAGCAAAGTTAGCGGTTTTTTTCATAATTTTTATATAACCCACTCAAATACCCATGGAGCTTGTGTGGGGTGATAGTTAATATCCATGAGGCTGGCATTGATAAAAGTTGTATCGGTATTTTGAACGAGTCCATATCCTTCATGAATATGCCCAAAGACGTGCAGGCGAGGACGCACGCGCATGATGGCTTGCATCAAATCGGCACAGCCTACGGTTTTGCCTGTCAGGGTTTCATCAAGCATACCTTCAGGCGGCCCGTGTGTAAGCAATATATCAATACCATCAGGTATTAGATTCCAATGTTGGCTAATATCTGCGCCTCGCTCACGGTTGAATGCCCAATCGTAAAACCAAGGCGTAACAGGCGAACCCCAAATACGCAACCCCTCAAGCGTAATTTCTTGGTCATTCAAATAATGGGCGTTGCTTATCCACGCATGGGCTTTTTCAGGATATTTTTCCATGCCAAAATCGTGATTGCCTGCTATTACCACCTTGTGTCGGTGGGGAAGCGAACCGAGCCAATGATTGAAGTCAATAATTTCTGATTCTTTTCCACGTTTTGTGAAATCGCCTGTATGCAAAAGTATATCCCCTGTAGGAATTTGAAACTTCGCGTGCGCGCCATGTGTATCCGATATACAAACGATTCGCCATGTTTTTTTATCCATAGTATTCATGCTTAATATCAAAGATAGCGGTATTGCCACAGATATGCAAATTTTGCCTTGCTTTTTTGTTTTTACAAAAAATACCTATATTTGGGCTTTATTACATCGAAAACCATGCATTATACTACCGAAACACAGGAGCAATACACCCTCATCAAAGTTCAAGAAGAGAAACTAAATGCCAACATATCTCCAGAGCTGAAATCCGTATTTGTTTCATTAAACAATGAAGGCGTAGATAGTTTCATTCTTGACCTATCTGAAGTACGCTATACAGATTCATCTGGCTTGAGTGCTATCTTGATAGCCAATCGATTGTGCAACGAAAAGCGAGGCGCACTCGTGATTGTTGGCATAAGCGAACACGTCCTAAAACTTATCACCATTTCGCAATTGGAGAAAATCCTAAACATCTTGCCTACCATGGAGGAAGCGACAGATTTTATAATGATGACAGCGCTTGAGCGCGACCTACTAGAAGGCGAAGATAATGCGTAGTTTTTGGGAGAAAAACAGCCTCCTCGAATATGATATAGCCATTGTAGGTGCGGGTATTGTAGGGCTATCGGTAGCAAGTGCAATCCTTGAGCGACATCCCAAACTGAGGGTTTTGGTGCTTGAGCGGAGTATGTTGCCTACAGGCGCAAGTACGCGCAATGCAGGATTCGCACACTTTGGTAGTCTTACCGAACTCATAGCAGACGAGGCTAAAATGGGTTTGGATAATTGCCTTGCCCTTGTGGAAAAAAGATGGAAAGGCTTGCTCGGTTTAGTAAAACGATTGGGTAAGAAAGCCATTGATTTTCAAGCACATGGGGGCTATGAATTGCTTTTAAAGCAACACCCACAAGACCTAAAAGATAAAATATTTACCTACAACGATTTACTGAAAAGTATTTTTCCAACCCCTGTATTTTCCGATAGCTCACACCGATTGGGCGAATTTGGTTTTCAAGGAGGTACGGGTATGTTATTCAATCGTTATGATGCACAAATAGATACAGGCAAGATGATGAATGCGCTGTGGTTATACACACAAAAAAAAGGCGCACGCATACTTACAGGAGCAGATGTACAGCATTTTCAGGCAGGCGAGCAGGGAATCGAGATAACCTTGCAAGACGACTTTACTATAAAAACGGCAAAAATAGTGGTGTGTACAAATGCCTTTTCAGGCAGATTCTTTCCTGAATTAGAGATAACACCAGGTCGCGGACAAGTGCTGATAACCAAGCCCTTGCCTACCCCACTCCGATTTAAAGGCACGTTTCATTTTGACGAAGGCTATTATTATTTTCGTAATTATCAAAATCGAGTGCTGTTTGGAGGTGGGCGAAATATAGATTTTGCGGGAGAAACGACCACCGAATTCGCGCTTACAGCACCCATACAAGCAGACTTAAAGCAAAAATTAGCCGACATCATTTTGCCTAATCAACCTTTTGAAATTGATATGGCATGGGCTGGTATTATGGCGTTCTCAGCCGATAAAAGCCCCCTCATGAAAGAAGTCGCCCCAAATACATGGTTAGTCGCAAGACTCAATGGTATGGGAGTTGCCTTAGCAAGCCAATTAGCAGAAGAATTAGCAGACCAAATAACCCATCAAATCCCCAAGTAAATGCTTACAAATTACGAAAAACGAGGCGTTTCGGCTTCCAAAGAAGACGTACATCAAGCGATTAAAAACTTAGATAAAGGCATTTTTCCAAAGGCTTTTTGTAAAATTATGCCCGACTTATTGGGAGGTGATGAAGCCTATTGCAATATCATGCACGCAGATGGCGCAGGTACAAAATCTGCCCTTGCCTATATGTATTGGCGCAAAACAGGCGACCTCTCGGTCTGGAAAGGGATTGCACAAGACGCAATCGTCATGAATTTAGACGACCTTTTGTGTGTAGGCGTTACTGACCAAATCTTGCTTTCCTCAACCATTGGGCGAAATAAAAATCTGATTCCTGCCGAAGTTATCGCCACTATTATTGAAGGAACAGAGGAATTTATTGCCAAAATGCGCGAACATGGGGTACATATTCATAATACAGGGGGCGAAACAGCCGATGTAGGCGACCTTGTACGCACTATTATTGTAGATAGCAATGTTACGGCTCGCCTACCACGCAAGGATATTATTAGCAATGACCGCATTGCAGCAGGTGATGTAATTGTTGGGCTGGCTTCGTTTGGGCAGGCAAGTTACGAAACTACTTATAATGGTGGTATGGGTAGCAATGGGCTTACTTCGGCGCGTCATGATGTATTCCACCATGAACTCGCCTCCCAGTATCCTGAAAGTTACGACCATGCTATAGAGAAGGAGTGGGTTTATACAGGGAAGTTCGGTTTAACCGCACCAACAGACACTACCCTCGACGCAGGCAAGCTCGTACTCTCGCCTACCCGCACTTACGCGCCTATTATGCGCGAAGTATTGGCAAAATTTAGAGCTAAAATAAATGGACTGGTGCATTGTACAGGTGGTGGACAAACTAAAGTACTGCATTTTATAGATAACTTACATATTATTAAAGATAATTTGTTTCCTACTCCACCCTTATTTACGCTTATCCAACAAGCACGCGACACAAATTGGGCTGAAATGTACAAAGTATTTAATATGGGGCATCGCCTCGAAATTTATACAGACGAGGCTACTGCACAAGCTATTATAGCTATTGCGGCACAATTCCAAGTAGATGCGCGTGTTATAGGCAAGGTTGAGCCAGCTGTTCAAAAACAAGTTACGGTGCGTAGTCAGCATGGAGAATTTGTCTATTAGGGCGATTGACCACGTAAATTTCTTGTATAAATAAAAAAAAAATGGTTCTCTGACAATTTTTGTGG
>JAYTNK010000459.1:0-2563 GCA_043748375.1 Cytophagales bacterium | reverse complement strand
GTTGAATGACGATTTGTGAACGAAAAACGAGATTTTTCGCTTCGCTCAAAATGACAAACTTCTCTTTTCACTTAAAAAAAATACAGAAGGCTAAATTTTAGAGCATATCACTTTCCATCGTTTATTGGGTGAGCCACTATCTGATAATCCACCACAATCTGCAAAAAGCGTGTGCAATGCAACACCACATAATCGCCCTTTTCTAAATTGTGATAGATTTTGGGAGGAAAGATGAGCAAATAACCGCCTACGTTTTGGTGTAAGTATTGGCTATATTGAGTAGTAGTCTCCCCTTTTTTTGTAAAAATGCCTTCTATACATACGGTCTGGCGTTTACTCATGTCTTGCACTACACTGTAGAATTGCGCTCCTAAAATCAAGGCGACCATGAAAGAAACAACCATAATTACGTTACTTTCTTCATATTGTTCAGACATAAAGCCATCTTGCTGAACTATCATATAAATAACAGCTCCTATGATAACTATCAAACCAAGCAATGGCATAAAAGTACTAGCTCCATGCTCATTCCAATATTGTTTTGCTATAGCCTCTTCAGCTTTCGTCATCTGTTGGGTAGGCAAGTCTGCCAATTTTATTTTGGTTTTTCGAGCCGTTATATTTCGTTTTTTCTTTTTCGCCATATTGTTTTTGGGGGAATATTATTCCTCTTTTACCCAAGCATACAAGTGCTCAATTTACAAGAGGCACACCCATAACCAACATAAACGTACAACTTGTAGCAAGGTTACAGAAATAGCAAATAGAAATTGTCAAATAACTTTAATTCTCTGACAATTATTGTGGAGACAAGGCTGTAGCAATGAGCTTTAGATTGTTAGGAGGCTTAAAACAGCAGACTCCACAAAAATTATCAGGCAGGCAAATTTTTTCTACCACCATTGGTATTTTTGCTCTTGCCTACCCTACGTAGGTAGGCAAGGATTCCTAACGCGTAGGTCTTACAAAACGTCCCAAAAACAAAATACTTTTATTATCCTTACTATACACAAAAAATATAAAAGGGCGATTGACAAGCATATTGACTTTATTGTTTCTGGGCGCTTTTGATTCAGTGGGGCGCGTTTCAGTAGTGGTATAAGATGCGGCAGTTGTGCCTTGTTCATCTATAGCAAGGTGCGTTTTTTGCTTGATGTTACCCACAAATAAAGGTTTATTGGCTATTTCGTTGAAATTGCGTGCGTCCATGTTGTCAAAAATAGCCTTTGCGCCCATAGCTTTCAACACTTCTTTGGCTGAAATATCATTATCAACAGACATTTTGGGGATAGAAAGTCGTTCTATTTCCTTATTTGAAGTGGAATCTATCCAAGCCTGTAAATTTTGTGGTGTCATCATTTCCTCTATTTCTGCCAAAGGCACATTTTCATCAGGCAAGATAACATAAAAACTACTCCTTGAATATTGATGCTGCAAAGACACCATTTGAAATTTCTCATGCGCAAAATGTCCCGCAAAGCCTTCATTTTTATTCATAAAAGGCATGGCTACGCGCGCCTGTGGCGAAACAAAAAAAGCATCAGGTTTGGTTTTAGTTCCATCAAAATCATTACCCTCTTTCCAAGCATCTTCAAAGAAAATACTGCTTATCAAAACTAAGCCTGCTTTTTCGCTCAATACTCCTGTGGCTTCTTTAATATGATTTTTAGTAGATTTGCTTATCCATTCGTTTATTTCCCTCGAGAAGGCAGGCGAGGATAAATCGCCTACAAAAAACTTTGCATCAAAGTTTTCTTCTATCTTTTTTTGATAGCCTTTTTTAAGTTGGAAATCATTTTTGTTCGAGGCGCAAAGCGCATTGGCAATGTAGGCGCATTGGCTTTTTTGAAAATTTGCATAATCATTGGCAGGGTTTTCCAAGTTTTGCAGTGCCAATACTTTTTCCAATTCTTTCTTTCCTTCTTCGGTAGCACCCAAATACAACATACCCAAACCAAGATGCAAGCTAACAGGCGAAAACAAAAGGTTTTGTCCCTCCTTCCCTTTTGCGAGTTGTTTGTAGAAATTTACGCCAAAAGTGTTGTTTCCTTTCCCAAATGTTTGTGCATTAGCTTTGCTATGTTCCACATAGTGCTTTGAATTAATTTTAGGCGCTGCTTCTTGAGTCGTTGCTTCTGCTTCTGCTTCTGCTTCTGCTTCTGCTTGAGTCGGCTGTTCACCGCAACTCACCAAAAATAAAACGAGCAGACAAGCATAAAATGAAATTTTAATCATGGGGGTTGTTTAGTTGAACTGTATCTGTTGTTAAAAAACGTCTTTCGGGTTGTAATTTTGTTAGATTTTTCGTTGTAGCGACCTGCTACGACTGAAAAAGGAAAGGAAACAATGCCTTTTCTTTTGCCATAGGTGCAATAAAGGGATATGATGAAAAAATAAAAAGTAGATATGCAATCTTTCGAATACGAAGTAAAGGCATATAAAACTGTCAGACAATCTAAAAAACTATTAGGACTTACGCAAAAAATGCAGTTTAACGAAAAATATGGTTAAAATGGCTTAAAATGGCTTATGCTTTAGGCGCATTGTTAGGGTTTGGCATTTG
>JAYTNK010000458.1:0-1668 GCA_043748375.1 Cytophagales bacterium | reverse complement strand
GCTTACGCCTTGCCCATTGCGCCACAGCACGAAGCACATCTCCACCACCCGTACCCAAATCAGCTATGCGCCAAGTCATATTTTCAGGTTGATAAGTTTGCTTTCGTACTGTATTCAAAGCCTGTAAGACTACTTCATTGCCTCCTAACCAATAATTGATAACCTCCAACTCGTCTAAGTTTTGGCGCAATGCCTCGCTTCCCAACTGTAAGTCGTCCATTAATTCGGCTTCATAGCTTCTTTTTTCTAAAAAATTAGACATTATTTAATTGTAATAATTATTTTTTTATATTATTTTAATCGTTAAATAATTTTATTTAACTAAATTTAAAAAACTATTTTCCCTTATAGATGATTTCTATAGAATCGCTTGCTTTTAGGTTGGAGTTGAGCAACGTTTCGTAGGTATTTTTGCCATCTTTAACCGTTAAAATAACCGTATTTGGCGGAATTCTACCCAGATTTAAGGCGTGAAGCACCAATAAATTGTCGTTATTATCCAAATAAACCTCGATAGACTTTTTGTTTTTCTTGAGTTCGTAATTCTCCAAAACCCATTTATTGTTCAGATTCAAGGAAATAATATCGCCATCTTGTACGCCCTTATCCCACACTTGCAGGGTGATTTTACGTGAACTAACCTTGATAATTTTCTTGCCTACAATCGCACGATTTTCGAGGGTTTTAGGCTTTTCGGGTTCTTCTTTCGGAGGGGGAGGCAAGTCGCCTTTGAATTGCCAAGCATGAATTTCTTGGCTACAAAATGCCGCGCCTGTGCTGGCAGTAAAGCCTACCCAAGCCGTCTCATTGTCCAAACTCAATGTTTTAGATATATCTATTTGTTTTTTTAAGACTGACAAATCATTCAAAAAAATTTCTATAACACCTTTTTCATATTCAATGCGTACCGTATGTTTTTTTCCATTCTCTAATCGGGTAGGCAAATTTGAGTTTATTGCGACAATACCTGCCGTTTGCGCTGTGTTTGGAGCGGCACCAAGTGTATGAATAGCAATGTGATTGTCGTTAGGCTCGTTGTATTCGTCATTGCGCCAGTTGTCAAACTCAATGGCTATACAATTTGGCACACCCTCATAGCCTATGCCTCCGCCATGAGTACCTAAACCTGTTGCACTTGCATTGTTATGAATAACAAACGCAATGCCGTCAGCTCCTTCTTGGCTTTCGCCTGTGTACGAAATACCACTTCCAGTCATTTTGAAAGTAAATTGTGTGCTAAATCCATTTTTTACTTTTACTTTTTGATGATGCCAAAGCCCTCCTTTCTGCCCTGCTTCTGCAGGTGTAAGCACCGCATAGCTACTTTGTTTTTGAGCAGAACCTTCCAATAAAATATCAGTGGCTTTCCTAAAGTCTTTGTAATCAAATACATACTGCGCGTGTGCAGGCAAAACGCAAGCAATACATAAACCCATTAACACTAAATTACGCATTTTTTAAGATGTAAGATGTTAATATTTTTATATTTACAAATTGGTTATCAGTCTTTTATAAATGTATCAGCCAAAACCGCCTCACGTTCCCATTCAGGCAATTTATATAAAAATTCAGCCAAATAAAAAGCAGCAAAACAAGTCGATATATGCCACATCCAATGACCACCCATATACATATATCGCAAAAGCCAAACTTCTTTATCTATAGTTC
>JAYTNK010000457.1:0-3430 GCA_043748375.1 Cytophagales bacterium | reverse complement strand
ACAACCCAAAAGACGTTTTTTAACAACAGATACAGTTCAACTAAACAACCCCTTTGTTATTTATTCGAAAATTGCTCACTAACAACGAGTTGCTTCGCTTCATTCAACACAGCGATTTATAGTATAACAGATAAAAATATAATAATAGTTTTTAATGAATTTTCTTTTTGAGTAGTCGATGACGCTCGCAAAAGAAAACGCCAGCGAAAATAGCAAAAAAACAAGAAAAAACTATACAATTTATAGACAATGTATTGTAAGAAAGATTTTTTTGTGTAATTTTGCAAACGTATTCGCAAACATATCCTACCCAAAAACCCATATTATAATGCAAGAGTTTGGTACAAAATCTACAAAATCCTCCATCGCCTCTTCTGGCGTAAGCGATTGTGAAATCGTATATTGGAACCTCGCACCCGCTGAACTAACTGAACATGCCCTTGCAAACCGCGAAGGTGTATTGGCAGACAATGGAGCTATCATGTGCGACACAGGCAAGTTCACAGGCAGGTCGCCCAAGGATAAATTCATCGTCAAAGACGCAAAGACCGAAAATAGTGTTTGGTGGGGCGACATCAATGTTGGCATTTCTACCGAACAATACGACAAATTGGAGGCGAAAATGCTTGCGCATCTCAAAGGCAAGCGTATCTATGTACGCGATGCATACGCAGGCGCACACGACAAATACAGCCTACACTTGCGCGTTATCAATACTCAAGCATGGCAAAATTTGTTTTGCTATAATATGTTCTTGCGCCCTACTACAGAGGAATTACAAAACTTCACGCCTAACTTCAAAATAATTTGTATCCCTGAATTTTTGGCAAATCCTGCTGAAGACGGCACTCGTCAAAGCAATTTTACCATAATCAATTTTACAAAAAACACCATTCTAATTGGCGGTACTGCCTACGCAGGCGAAATGAAGAAAGGCATTTTTTCTGTATTAAATTATACCTTGCCACACGAACACAAAGTCTTGTCTATGCACTGCTCGGCTAACGTAGGTGAGGAGAAAGACACAGCTGTTTTCTTCGGACTGTCTGGCACAGGCAAAACTACTCTTTCTGCTGACGCTTCGCGACACCTCGTAGGTGATGATGAGCATGGCTGGGCTGACGATAGCGTGTTCAATTTCGAAGGTGGCTGTTATGCCAAAGTAATAGACCTTAGCCGCGAAAAAGAGCCTGAAATATTTGATGCCATTCGTTTTGGCTCTATCCTTGAAAATACGCGTTTCATTCCTAATACACGCACACCCGACTACGCAAACAAAAGTGTAACCGAAAATACGCGCACCGCCTACCCTATTCATTATATCAATAATGCCCTTGAAAAATCGGTAGCCCCTATGCCCAAAAACATATTCTTCTTAACAGCAGATGCTTTTGGTGTGATTCCGCCTATTTCAAAATTGAACGCAGGGCAGGCAATGTACCACTTCATTTCAGGCTATACGGCAAAAGTAGCAGGTACGGAAATGGGGGTTACTGAGCCACAAACAACTTTTTCGGCTTGCTTTGGTGCCGCATTTCTTCCCTTACATCCTACGCGCTACGCTGAGCTTTTGGGTGAGAAAATGAAGCAAAACCAAGTAAATGTATGGCTTATCAATACAGGATGGACAGGTGGTGCTTATGGTGTAGGTTCACGCATGAAATTAAGCCTTACACGCGCTATGATTCGTGCCGCACTCTCAGGCAAGCTCGATAACACGCAATTTGAAGTACACCCCATCTTTGGCGTGCAAATGCCCACTTCCTGCCCTGATGTGCCAACCGAAATTCTAAACCCACGCAACACATGGCAAGACAAAACCGCATACGACACCACAGCAAGCGGACTTGCTGACCAATTTAACAAAAATTTCCAAAAATATGCAGAATATGCCAACGCAGAAATATTAGCAGGCGCACCAAAAGCATTGTAAACATACTTAGGTTTTTATATAATTTTAGCACACAAATAATATCTATATTATTTGTGCGCTATTTTTGTTCTTAAGAATATATTAAGAAACTTTATTTAATTATAAATAACTGATAATCAATCTATTATAGAAAAGCAAGTGTTTTTTACACCTCTTTAGGTAGCATGGTTTAGACAATAAAAATGGTCTAACGATTTGATTCTTTGTGATGCTCTTAAATTTAAATAATTGATTATCAAACACTTAAAAACCTAAATATACTTTAAGGAATAGATTTTTTTGTTGTTAGACCTTGATAAGCCTGTAATTTTTAAGGTTTGTCCATTTACAACGGTCGTTAGTCCAATGCTACAGATTGTCATGTTACTTAATTTTTATTACATAGAGGTCGTAGCCCACAAAAATAGGTCGTATCTCAAAAAGAAAACGTGCGGAAAAACGAGTTTCTTAGACAAAATTTAGTACATTTGCACAAAAATAAAGCATAATATGGATTTGATAGATTTTATAGATAATCAAGGGCTTTTCAACCAACAATTTTTAGGAATTGGCTTGCCTAATGCCTTCAAAGAAGCAGAGGCAAGACCTGTTTTTGAGCAGGTAAAGCAAATATATGCAGGCAAGAATTTAGCTGTCCTTTCTGAAGCACAGCTTGAGGAGGAAGTTATAAAGCACGTGTTACACGCTTTGGGCTATGCGTATGCTTATCAGGTAGGCAAGCAAGTTTTTGGCAAAACGCTAAGACCTGACTTCGCGCTTTTTGAAGATACCGCCACTAAAGACGTACACTACAGTTCTGGCAAAGCAAGCAACGAAAACATCTTGGCACTGTGCGAATGTAAAGGGTATAGTGTTGTATTGGATAATAAAAAATCAGACACCCAAAACCCACACTTTCAGCTTATTCAATACTTGAGTTACCTCAAAATTGATTATGGCTTTTTGACCAACGCCCAATATTGGCGTTTGTATGATTTGCAGGAGGCAAAATCGGATAAAGTATATTTTCAGATAGACCTTGAGCAAATCGTAATAGCTGATAACTTCGAGGCTTTCCAATATTTTTATTACCTTTTCAGGAAAGACGCACTTGTTGCCCTTTTAAATCCTGTGCCTACTACAGACGACATAAAAGACTTTGCCAAGTTAAATTTTTCTCAACAAAATGCTGTTTATATTAACCGCACTGTGGGCGATTTGAAGGAGTTTATTTATGGTACGGACTCGGTAGTGGAACAGTTGGGGCAAATTTTATTTCAACGCTATGGACACGAGCATAGCCTGAAAGAGATTTACAATGACTCAGTATTTTTTGCTTTTAGGCTACTTTTCATAGCCTATATGGAAGAAAAATTTGCCAAAGATTTGATGCAAACGCATTTTTTCTACAAGCGCATTGCGCTCAAGTCGCTTTTGCGTAGATTAGAAGAACACCCTGAATATTTACCTGAAAATTATGATGGCTGGGCTGATTTATGCGCACTTTTTGTTTTTTTA
>JAYTNK010000456.1:0-2802 GCA_043748375.1 Cytophagales bacterium | reverse complement strand
CTTACGAATTTCATCATGAATTCGCTTATCCACGCTTTCAAAGGACGAGAAGCAGGCAATATGCGCATCAAAACTTTTGTTAGAAATAAGACCTTACTTCTTACCTACAGCGATGATGGCAATGGCATGACTCCAGAAGTATTAGAAAAGATTTATGAACCATTCTTTACCACCAACCGTTCGGGTGGCGGCAGCGGATTGGGCATGAACATTGTCTATAACCTTGTCGTACAAAAATTGGGAGGCAAGCTCAACGTCGAAAGCTCGGTAGGCAAGGGGGTTACATTCACTCTTGAGATACCCATGTAATTTTAATCACCAAGCATAGCCACTAAATTGTTAAGGGTATTCCAATTCCGAGTAGTGGCTTTTACTTGTAGTTTTGATTCGATAAAAGCATTGGATAGTTTTGTTTTGCCATAACTATCCACCCGTAAATAAACCGTCTTGCCTACTATTTGGAGTATGTCAGGGGCAAAATTAAACGCTTTAAGGGTTTCCACGCGCTCAAGGGTAGGCAAGTTATCCAAAAAGCTTACATATAATTGCGCTGTTTCTGCTTCCGTAAAAGGTTGGCAGGCAAGGACTTCTTGCATTTCTGTAGTCGTACGTATGACAATATGAACCTCAAAACCGTATTGCGCCATAATAGCTGTTTGTATCTTGCCTGCCAATGTATCTCTATCAAGTAGGCTTTCGAAAACAACGTTGCCACTTTGGATATAGGTACGCACATTTGAGAAGCCTAAATCCTCGTAGAGGGCTTTTAGGTCGTCCATTTTGATTTTTTTTTGCCCGCTTACATTTATTCCGCGCAGGAGAGAAAGATAAATTGTCATATTTTTTGTATATTTATTTTTAATGCCTAACTTGCCTACTGATGGCTATATTAAATAAGGTGATATTTTCAAAATTTTGTAATTGCTAATCGTCAATCTTAAATCGTCCATACATGAAATACGCTATATTATACGTCTTATTTTTTTGTTTCCCCTTGTTTCTTACAGCTCAAGAGGATAAAAAAGAAGCAACAGAAGACAAAACAGATTATTGGCAACGTGCTTTAGAAAAACTAAAAGCAGGTAGTTATGGCGAAGCCGCTATAGCCTTAGATAAGTTCATCGATAAAAATAAAAATAACGCCCTTGCCTACCAAAAACGTGGTTTTGCTAAACGAAAAATGGGTAATGCAGATGGCGCAGAGGCAGACTATACGCAAGCACTCGCCTATAACGCAAACCTCGTGGAAGCCTATCTTGGGAGAGCGCAGGTAAGAACAAAGTTAGGTATTTATACACGCGCCATCGAGGATTATGACCAAATACTTACACGCCAACCTACACACAGCAAAAGTAAAGAAATTTTTTACAATCGTGGACTTGCCTACCTCAAAATGCAAAAATATAAAGAGGCAATGAAAGACTTTCGCGAAGTATTAAAGATAGAAAGGGATTATGCGCAAGCCTTAGTCAATATAGGCTTCATCTATTATTTTTCAGGTGAAATACGCAAAGCGTGTTTGGAGTGGCTACGCGCAAGCGACCTTAAAAATGATTATGCCAAGAAAAATGCTAAACGAGCCTGCCAATGTTGTATGTAAAATCCTTGATTCTGAACACCGTTTAAATGTATTTGTTTCCCTTTTAACTTCTTTTTTACAAAACCTTTAATTTTTTACACTCGTCTTGAATATCATTTGGTATCACACGCCTACTTGGGCAGAGCTTGGTATGTTAATTACTTTTGTGTGCGCAAGTCTATTGTACTTATATAGACTTTGGGTATGGACTCGGCGTACAAAGCAAGCTTTTGGTCGCGCGCTAATTAAGTGGAGCTTACGCATGGCATACATAGGGCTGTTGTGGCTTGCGTTGCTGGGGCCTTCATTAGGCTTGGGTACAAAATACATTAGTACTACAGGCAAGGATATTTATTTATTGGTTGATGTTTCTTTGTCCATGTTGGCGCAAGACCTTAGCCCTTCGCGTGCTGATAAACTTAAGCATGAACTAAAAAAATTCCTGCAAAACTTTCCAAAAGAACGATTAGGACTCGTAGCCTTTTCGTATGATGCCCTCTTGCAATGCCCACTCACTCTTGACCACAGTGCCTTGGAATTGTATCTTAGCATCTTGCCTGCCCCAAGCGGAAGTACACGTCTTAGCCCTGCCCTTAGCCTTGTCCTCGAAAAGTACCAAAAAAAAGCCACCAATACTACAGATAATAAGTCGCAAGTAGTGGTTTTGTGTACTGATGGGGAAGATTTTGGTGAAAATACGCAAACTATCCTTGATTTATACAAAAAGCGAGGCATAAAACTATTTACTCTTGCGCTTGGCACGCCAGAAGGCGGGAAAATCCCTTTGCAAGGTGCATTTAAATTATCGAAAGCAGGCGAGGTAGTGGTTACAAAACCAAATTACACCTACTTACGGGCTATGGCGGAAAGCACAGGCGGACAATTCTTTGAATTGAGCAATACACGCAACGAACTCCCGCTTTTGCGCGAAGCCTTGAATAACATAAAAGGACGCGAAGTAAGTATGCAGGCAGTAGATGTATTGCAAAATAAATACGAATACCTATTGTGGCTTGCTATTTTATTGATTGTTTTAGATGTTATTTTGATTGTAAAGGTCGTGCGAATTTAGTTGTTTAAAACCAGCTTATAGCCCTATCCAACGTTGTATCTGCTCAACAAAACTAAAAATAGCGTTCGGAGAAACGATTGCCATGAAAATAATACCAAACGCTGCTCCAAAAAAGTGTGCGTCATGCCCTACATTATCGTTACCGGTTTTA
>JAYTNK010000455.1:0-9450 GCA_043748375.1 Cytophagales bacterium | reverse complement strand
TGCGAAAGTACCTTTTCCCTCTCTCAAAATGGAGAGAGGGCAGGGTGTGAGGCTTCTAAAAAACACTTTTGCAAAAAGTCTATTACTTAAAAATCGTATAAAAATAAATTAAAGTAAATCTTAATATTTTATTCTTTGCAAAAATAAATCAAAAAACTGAAAATTAAATATTTATACAACAAAAAAGCAAAAGCTAAATTAAATTAATAAACATACTAAAACACATAACCAATATCTAAAGAAAATGTTTTGAAAAAAAACAGTTTTTTTCTTCACATAAACGAAAAAACATAGTTTGCTAAACAAAAAAACACCTAGTTAAATAACTACTCAAAACTTTGCCGTTATCGTTTGTAATTCATAATATAACCTATACCTTTGCGCAAAACTCCTTACTCCTTTGAATTATGAAAGATCTATTGCGTAAATTTGAGGCAAAACGCCCCGAAATTGTATTTGAATGGAAAGACAGCGAAACTGATGCCGAAGGCTGGGTGGTTATCAATTCATTGCGTGGTGGAGCCGCAGGTGGTGGCACACGCATGAGAGTAGGACTCGACCGCAACGAAGTAGAATCACTTGCCAAAACGATGGAAGTAAAGTTTACCGTTTCTGGACCACCTATTGGAGGGGCAAAGTCGGGCATTAACTTCGACCCAAACGACCCACGCAAAAAAGAAGTACTAACCCGTTGGTACAAAGCAGTCTATCCTTTATTGAAAAATTATTATGGCACGGGTGGCGACCTAAACGTTGATGAAGTGCATGAGGTTATTCCTATTACCGAAGAGTACGGATTGTGGCACCCACAAGAAGGGGTAGTAAATGGACACTTTGACCCGAAAAAGCCCGAAAAAATCCGCAAAATAGGCAGGTTACGTCAAGGCGTTTCGAAAATAATTGAAAACCCAACTTATACGCCACACACACTTGGCAAAAAATATACTGTTTCAGACATGATAACGGGCTACGGAGTAGCTGAAGCTGTAAGGCATTATTACCGACTTTGGAGTGGTAGCTTGGTAGGCAAGCGCGTTATCGTTCAGGGCTGGGGCAACGTTGCAGCCACTGCTGCGCTTTATTTAGCCAAACAAGGCGCGAAAATTGTAGGCATTATTGACCGCAACGGGGGTTTATTGAACCCTGAAGGATACGAATTAGAAGCTGTTAAACAACTTTTTGCTGACCGCAAAAACAATACATTGGTAGCTGAAAATATGATACCGTTTGCTGAAGCAAACGAGAAAATATGGCACTTGGCGAGTGATATTTTTATCCCTGCTGCCTCCTCGCGCCTCGTAACCAAAGCTCAAGTAGAAGCTATGCACACCAACGGACTCGAAGTTATCGCTTGTGGTGCCAACGTACCGTTTGCTGATAAAGAGATATTTTTTGGCGAAATTACCGCGTATGCTGATGCAAACCTCGCCCTCATACCTGACTTTATCGCTAACTGCGGCATGGCGCGTACTTTTGCCTACCTCATGAGCGCAGAAGGCGATATGACAGTAACAGACGAATCGATATTTGAAGATATTTCAAGTACGATAGGCAAGGCTCTTGAGCGTGTTCGCGCCCTCAATGTTACAAAAGTTAATCTTACAGAAACTGCCTTTGCCATTGCGCTTGAGCAATTAGTTTAAAAAAAACGGGATTGTCAAAGGTTTTAATCTTTGACAATCCTATCTTTTTAAACAGTCGTTTTTATAGCTTATTCAAACGTAACTTGCCTGCCCTTCGGATACTTGAGTGCGTATTTAAGGATACATTTCTTCTGTTCAGATGGTTTTACTACATACTTCCATGTAATTCTACCGTTGCCTTTGTTCACTGCTGCACCCAATGACTCTACTAATTCTACTTCAATAGCAGTGTCTTTTGATACAGGTACTTGCTCTTCGATGGTTATCGTAATATCTGACTTCTTGTTATTGCGAACTTGGATTTCAAAGCCTAATTCCTCTTTTACATTGGAGCCGATAAATTTTTTGCTGCTAAGGTCTTGTATTTTCACACGCTTCACGACTATTTTCTTGTCCCTACCGAGTGAAATAGCAAGCGTATCTTTGGTATTGGCCACGTCCAAGAACGTTTCACCTACAAAACTACCTTCAAAATAAACGTTTGCCTGCCCCGATATCAAGTTATATTCTTCCCAGCCCACCATTTTTGCCATGAGGAAAGCATCATAATCCATTTTAGGGACTACATTGTATTCATAATTGGTTTTGACTTCATAGTTTTTGACATCAACTAATTGCGGTCTGCCGTCAGAGAGTATGGTGTAAGGTACACTAATCTCGAACTCAGTGGCAAATGTAGCACTGTTTACTACCGTTTGGTCAGCAATCGTCAGGGCTTTTGCTACTTCCTTTTTTGCTTCAGGTTCTTCTTCTGCATCGCCTAAGTCTGCTTGTGGAGCATTGGCAACGCGTCTATTGTTATTGTCAAATCTGCCTCTATTTTTTGAAATGGAAGTAGCCGTTATGGGATTGTAAAAGTTCACATACCAAGTGCGTAATTCAGGTTTTACACCGCTTTGAGTGGGGTTGCCTGTAGAAAGGGTTACTTTTACATCTATCCAATTTACGCCTGTATTTTGAAAAACGTTTGCTTTGTAGCTTAATTGAATGGGGCTTTGTGCGTCTTTGGCGCGGAGGTCATAGATAGGTGTCCAGCCTGCGTCAGGCACAATATAATTTAATTCAAAATCGGCGGTAATAGGTGCGCCTGTCGAAACCGTTACCAATACTTCGCTGGTAGGCTTGTTAGCATCACGGTTAAGTTCGCCAATTTGGATACGTAGGTAGGCTAATCTTACGCTAAAGTTGTTCAATTCCTTGTCGGTTTTGATGATGCCGATTTGTGTTTCGGTGAGGCGTGTGCGAAAAAAATCGGATACCTCTTTCAGTTTTTGGGCGTTCACCCCTACCCCATCGCCTCCGATAGATTTATTGGCGAGTATCATTTCTTCTTCGCGCTGTAAGACTATTTTTTGCGAACTTACGAGTTTATGTTGGTCAGTATAATAGCTTACAGAATCTTCTAAGACCTTGATTTGTTTGGTTTTGGTTTGGTTGCGCAGATAGTTTATGCGATGCTTTACTGCCATGATGGTCAGACTACCTTTCGCACTTACTTGAATACTTTGTTTGTCTATTTTGGTAGATAAGTCTTCAAAAACAAGGGTTGTATTGCCTGTAGGCAGATAGACTTGCGCAGTATTGGTAATTTGCGCTCTGTTCAAAAATACGGTAACGGCTTTTATAGCAGATTTTACGGGCTTATCGATGTTTTGGGCGTGTGCGGTAGTGAGCGAACAGGCTATCAGGGCAGGCAAGAGGAGGTTTTTCATAAACGCAAGGGGTTGTTTGTGTAGGTTTACTTGGTAAGACAAGGTTTATTACAAGAATAGGCGAAAGTTTTTTATCAGCCTCACACGCTACAGAATGGGGTAGGCAAGTTTAAAACTTGCCTACCCCATCTTGCCTGTCTGCTGTGATACAGGGGCATACATTTAGCTTCCTTTTAAGGCGGCAACTACTTGCATATATTGAGGGTTTGCCCTACCACCATTAAAACTTGACATATAATTACGAATCATGATGACGCGAGATTTCATACTGCCTGCTCCGTCATAGAGGTCTTTGCGTTTTTGGACTACATCGCTATATTGTTGCAAGGCGAGGGCTATCGTTTGATTGACTTGGTCTAATTCCGCTGTTTTTTTGGTGAAGTTTGCCAGCTGAATCGCCTCGTTTTGTGGGGCATACGCGCTACCCAATGAGGTAATGATTTGAACAACTTGCTTGGCAATGCCTACCAATCCTGTAAAGCTCTTTTCACTGCTTGAGCGTGTGGCTTTGCGTTTTGGAGCATCGTTTTCCACTACTTTTTTTACATAAGTAGGTTTTATTCTTCTTTTAAGCGAATAGATTTGCTTATAAGAGGTGTTGGTAGTACCGAACTCACCTGCTACATAGTGAGCGATATTGTCTAAACACGCCTGCACACATTCGAGATTTGCACCGTTCGCCTCTTTAAAAGCAAGAAGGCGGCGTTCATCGCGCTTGTTTTTTAGAAAGATGTCTTGTGTAATAACTTCAGTGTTCTTAGTCAATACGTCTGCTACAAACTTTTTAAGGGCTTCGTTTGTAATAAATGAATTAGTGGGCTGATACACAGGGAAAGTTTGTAAGATTGCTATCATATCTTGAAAGCGACCTATGCGTGTTTCATAACTGTTTTGTGAACTTACCATAATATAAAATAGATTTTTTTTAATAAATTATAATCATAACGTAATACAGTAAAATTATTATATAATATTTATTTATTTTTTATTAAACTATAATAGTCTAAGCTATATTTAATTAGTACTAAGCCATATTTGATTGGTACTAAGCCATATTTGATTAGTACTAAGCCATATTTGATTGGTACTAAGCCATATTTGATTAGTACTAAGCCATATTTGATTGGTACTAAGCCATATTTGATTGGTACTAAGATATATTTGGTTGGTACTAAGACATATTTGGTTGGTACTAAGGCATATTTGAA
Organism: Cytophagales bacterium; assembly: GCA_043748375.1. Taxonomy (GTDB): domain Bacteria; phylum Bacteroidota; class Bacteroidia; order Cytophagales; family Microscillaceae; genus RDXI01. The sequence continues at coordinate 4,887 of JAYTNK010000455.1, read as the reverse complement.
ATTAGTTTTGGGATAACGTTGATGTCCTCACAAACAATAGCAAAATAAGAAAATAACGCAAGGATAATATGAATGTATGCTTGTATTTGATTTTTCGTCCTTAACTTTGCCACTAATATAGGTTTAACCTTTTATTTATTTTATGCGAAGTCATACATTTCCTTATTCTAAGAGCCTGCAAGTGCTATTTTGCATGATGCTGGCTATTTTTTTATCCACGCAGGCAAGAGCGCAACTGCTCACAGAGCATTTTGATTATGGTGCTACAGCAGGTGACTTGCTACCTCTCACTTCATCAGCATGGGCAAATCATAGTGGAAGCACCCCTAACATGGGCTATCTTACTTCCAGCCTCTCTTTTGAAAATGCTACTTTGCAAGGAGGTAGGGCTACGATAGCAGCAGGAGGTAATCAAGACCTTAACCGCGTGTTTTCAGCTACAGGCATAAGTACAGGAACTGTTTATGCCTCTTGCCTAATTAATGTAACAGATGCCACCGCCACAGGCGATTACTTCTTTCATTTAGGACCAAGTGCTATTGGAACGAGCTTTTTAGGGCGTGTGTTCATGAAAAAAACAGGTGCTAATTTTTATGTAGGTGTACAAAAAACTTCTACAACACCTGCCACATACGGCACAACGCCCTATAATTTCGGTACAACTTATTTGCTTGTATTCAAATATCAATTCAATACGGTTTCTTCTACCGATGATGTAACGAGTATCTTTATAGTAAGCAATGCTTTAGGTACAGCCTCCGAACCTGCCATGCCTGAAGCAACCAATAGTACAGGAACTGATGCATCCGCACTTGGAAGTGTGGCTATTAGGCAAGGTGGTGCTAATACGCCCACATTAGGCTTAGATTTTATTCGTGTAGGCACAACTTGGGCGCAAGTGGCTGTTTCGGCTACTTTGGTGGCTAATCCTACTACTATAGCTGATTTTGGTACGGTGAACAATGGCTCAACTTCTACTGCTTCAAGCTATACACTTACAGCTGTAGGTGTTGCAAGTGATGTAATTGTTACTGCCCCTGCGAATTTCAAAGTGGCAAAAGGCATAGCAGGCACTTACGCAAACTCGGTTACTTATACTGTAGCAGAATTGGCTACCGCCCAAACTGTAGGCGTGCAATTTACTCCTACTTCAGGTTTCAATGGCGCAAAAACAGGCAATATTACGCATAGCGGTTTTGTAGGCACTACAGTTGCCGTAAGTGGTACGGAAGCAGGCAATGCTACCGCTACACTTGTAGCGAATCCAACTACTTTAACAGACTTCGGAAGCGTAAACAATGGCGCAAATTCTGCCAACCAAACCTATACTTTAACAGGTACGAATATCGTGGCTGATGTTACTGTAACCTCGCCTGCCAATTTTGAAGTATCAAAAGATGGTACTGTGTTTGCAGGTTCTGTGATTTATACGGTGGCTGATTTGGCTACCCCACAAACGGTTACAGTGCGTTTCAAACCTACTTCGGGCATAAACGGAGGCAAGTCAGGCAATATTACCCATAGCAATTTTGCGGGTACTACAGTTGCTATAAGTGGTACAGAGGCAGGAAATATAGCTACTTTAGTGGCAGCTCCTGTTACCTTGCCTACCTTTGGCAGTGTAAACAATGGCGCAAATTCTACCAATCAAACCTACACTTTAACCGCCGCTAACCTTGTAAATGAGGTTACGGTTACTGCGCCTACCAACTTTGAAGTATCGAAAAATGGCACTACGTTTTCAGGCTCTGTGATTTATACAGTAGCTGATTTAGCTACCCAACAAACAGTAACTGTCCGTTTTAAACCTACTTCAGGTACAAACGGAGGCAAGTCAGGCAATATTACACATAGTGGTTTCGCCACCATCAATGTTGCCGTAAGTGGTACAGAAGCAGGCAATGCAGCAACTTTGGTAGCTAATCCTGTTACTTTAACAGATTTTGGCAGTATAAACAATGGTGCAAATTCTGCTACTCAAACCTACACTTTAACGGCTACAAACCTTGTAAGTGACGTAACCGTAACCTCGCCTACCAACTTTGAAGTATCAAAAGATGGCACTACATTTTTAGGTTCATTTGTTTATACCATAACGGAATTGGCTACGCCCAAAACCGTAACAGCTCGCTTTAAACCTACTTCAGGTATCAATGGTGTAAAAACGGGCAATATCACGCATAGTGGTTTTGCTACCATCAATGTTGCCGTAAGTGGTACAGAGGCAGGCAATAGTGCTATTCCTACCTTGGTGGCAACTCCTGTTACTTTGACCTCCTTTGGCAATGTGAACAATGGCGTAACTTCTACTACCCAAACTTATACACTAACATCAGCTAACCTTGTAAATGATGTTACGGTAACCTCGCCTACCCACTTCGAGGTATCAAAAAATGGTACTGCGTTTGCAGGTTCAGTGATTTATACTGTAGCAGAATTGGCAACGCCTCAAACAGTAACAGTTCGTTTTAAACCTACTTCAGGCGTTAATGGTGCTAAAACAGGTAGTATTACCCATAGCGGTTTTGCTACTGTGAATGTAGCCGTAACAGGCACAGAAACAGGTAATGCTTCTTTAGATGCGTTTGAATATGGCACAACCAATGCGAGTTTGTTTGGCTTGGGAGGCTGGACAGCCGTGAATCCAACAGGCGTTGTACTTCAATACAATGCTACAGGTAGCTTGTCTTTGCACCCTTATCCAACTGCGCAAGGGAAGGCAAGTTTTGGTAGCACAGGACAAGACGGAAACAAAGTGATGGACGCAGTAGGCGTTACAGGGGCAGGCAATAGCGTCTATGTTTCTACGCTTATCAGAATCAATACTGCCCAAACTGCAGGCGATTACTTCTTGGCATTGGCTACTTCAGCTACAGGCACTACATTTTATACGCGCCTATTTGCACGTGCAAATGCGGGTGGTGGTTATCAATTAGGTTTAACCAAATTTAATACACCCACCACTTTAACAGATAATGAATATAACACAAGCCAAAACTTTGTATTTGGAAAAACATACTTAGTAGTTTTGAAATATACATTCAACGGAGGCACAACAAGCGATGACGTAGCGAGTTTATATGCCTTTGATAATGGTACAACTGTTCCTGTTATTGAACCCGCCCCATTTTTGACACATACTACAGGGGGCGACCTTTCCACAAGTTCGTTCAAAGGGCTTTCTATAAGACAAGGTACAAACGGTTCATCTCCTACAGGCGAGATAGATTATGTACGCTTTGCTAACAACTGGGCAGGCGTAACCAACACAACCGCAGGGGCAGTTACCCTCAATGTGAGTGATGTAGCACTTATCAATTTTGGCTCTGTCGATAATGCTCAAAATGCCTCTACTCAAACCTATATTTTGACAGGTGCAAATGCAACTAATGACGTTGTGGTGAATGCTCCTGCCAATTTTCAAGTATCTAAAGACGGCACAGCATTCTCGGCTAACATTACTTATACTATAGCTGAATTAGCCACACCCAAAACAGTTTCAGTTCGCTTCTCGCCTACCTCTGGCACAAATGGCGCGAAAATAGGCTATATCTCACACACGGGTTTTTCAGGTACGACTGTAGAAGTGCGCGGTACAGAAACAGGTAACGTTACCAGCATTGTAGTAAACCCTACTACCTTAGTTGATTTTGGCAATGTTGCTACGAATGCTTCTTCTACCACCCAAACTTATACACTAACGGTTGCGAACCCAAGTGCAGATTTTGTCATAACAGCTCCTGCAGGTTTTAATGTTTCCAAAGACGGAACAATATTTGGACAGTCCGTTACCCTTCTATTGGCAGAGCAGGCAAGTCCCGCAACAATAAGCGTGAAATTTGTACCTACTTCGGGTATTGCTGGCATAAAGACAGGCAACATTACACACGCAGGTTTTGCTACTGTGAATATAGCTGTAACAGGCACAGAAGTTGCGCCTGCTTTAGTAGCTAATCCTACTACCTTGCCTACCTTCGGCAGTGTAAACAATGGCACAAACTCTGCTACCCAAACTTATACTTTGACAGGTACGAGCCTTGTAAATGATGTTACTGTAACCTCGCCTACCCATTTTGAAGTATCGAAAAATGGGACAACATTTTCAGGTTCAATCGTTTATACTGTAGTAGAATTGGCTACACCACAAACTGTAACTGTAAGATTCTCGCCTACCTCTGGCACAAACGGCATCAAAACAGGCAATATCACCCATAGTGGTTTTGCAGGTGCAAATGTAGCTTTGACAGGTACAGAAGCAGGCAATAGCCCCACTTTAGTAGCTAATCCTACTACTTTGACTTTTGCAAGCACCAACAATGGCGCAAATTCAGCTACCCAAACTTATACTTTGACAGGCACGAATATCGTCAATGATGTAACTGTAACCGCCCCTGCTAACTTCCAAGTTTCTAAAGATGGAACTACCTTTGTTACTAGTTTTGATTATTTGGTTGCTGACCTTGCCACAGCAAAAATGGTAACTGTAAGATTCTCGCCTACCTCTGGCACAAATGGCACCAAAACAGGCAATATTACCCATAGTGGTTTTGCAGGTACAAATGTGGCTTTGACAGGTACAGAAGCAGGCAATACAAGCACTTTAGTAGCTAATCCTACTACTTTGGTTTTTGCAAGTACCAACAATGGCGCAAACTCTGCCACCCAAACTTATACTTTGACAGGCACGAATATCGCCAATAATATAACGGTAACTGCTCCTGCAAATTTCCAAGTTTCTAAAGATGGGACTACCTTTGTTACTAGTTTTGATTATTTGGTTGCTGACTTGGCTACGCCTCAAACCGTAACCGTAAGGTTCTCGCCTACCTCTGGCACGAATGGCGACAAAACAGGCAATATTACCCATAGTGGTTTTGCAGGTACAAC
>JAYTNK010000454.1:0-2140 GCA_043748375.1 Cytophagales bacterium | reverse complement strand
AATTGATAAAATTGTATTGAAACAAGGCGTAATATATGAAAAAGGCTCTTTTGAGCATCAAGCCTTGCAGATTTTTAGAAACAAAGAGGCAGATTTTACGACTTTACGAGCTAAAATCGCACTCGAAAATACTGAAGGTGTGCAAACACCTTTAAATACAATCGCCTTCGAGCCTGCTGTGAGTTTCACTTTAGAAAAATTAGGCAAGTTCACGCTACAGTTGGCAAATATATTGCCTGTTTTTGCAACACATAAGGATTTTTTAGCAGAGATTTTTGCACAAATACCTGCGTATGAAGTGCCTGCAGTGTTGAAAAAAAGATGTTTTGAATATGAAGAACGGGCAGGAAAGTTGATTTTAGCTGACCTCAAAAAAGACTTTCCACAGTTGCAAAATGCCTCGCAAGTAGCCTTTGTTTGCTTGTATGCCAAAGAGCATAATCAAGAAAAAATCTTACGCGATTTCCAAGTAAAAAACCAAGCAGGTACGTATATAAATTTGGGAGAATATGAAATTTTGCATTTGCAAATAACAGATTTTATTCAAATAGAAGCTATATTGGATACTGAAATGTATGCAGGTTTAGCGCAAATGCTTCACTTGAACGAAAAACGTGGGGCTTTTGAAATAGGCAACCAAAGATTTATGATAGAGCCGTATTTTGATAAAGATACGTTTTATTGCACACCCATTCTCACAGAAAATAATGCGGAAAATATAGTAACATTTGCCTACCAAAAATGGCTTGCATTAGACGACAATATCCGTCCTGCTTCTTTCGAGTTTTATACAGGATTAGATTTTACAAATTTGGTATATCCTGCCACTTATGCGCGCGATAATGAGCAATTCCCAGTGTGGTTAAGTGCTTGGCTTGAGGCTGATTTTACGCCTGAAATTATGGCAGAACGCACCCATAAAACGCTGAACAATCCCGAAAAAGAAAGCGAAAATATTATACCCACTCAAGATAAAATAGGCTTTTTACAAGCAATGGGTGTGCATATCTTAGGTAAATTGGTGCAGATGCGCTATTATCTTAAGACAAACGAAGGCAATCCAATTACTCAAAAAATCCTAAACGACTTGCGAAATCAACAACGCGATTGTTTGGAAAATACGATTATTTGGGTAGCCGAAAATGCCATTGTATTTTTAAGTACTGATGAACGAATGGCAGGTGTGCGCAAAATCTACAATATGCTGGACGTTATTTCAAACGAACTACCACTACCACATATTACCGAAGCTACTGTAGGCGAAGATAATAAAGAGTTTTTTGCTTATACAATTGATACGCTTTCTTCAGATATTGATGCGCTTTATGCGTTTGATAGCAAACAACAAGCCCTATTAACAGAAAAATACAACGTTTCTATAGCCCAGCTATTGCAAGAGGTAGGCAAGGCAGGTAATTATATTACCAACATTGATTTGAAAGGCATAGAACCTAAAGCTACCAAAATAGAAGAAATCCTAAGCCTCGAAACCCTGCAAACCAACAGCCAAGAATGGGGCGCAAGCCATTATCTTAAATGGCGAGAAGATGTACCGTATCGTATCTATCTTTATGACGGAGAAATGCCTTACGCATTGCATTTTTGTGATACCCCTATTAAAAATTTCCAACGCGATAACACGACACTTTTTGAAGAAGTAGCCTATATCAATAAAAACGTAGGGAATATTGAGGAGGAGTTATTCAAAATAACAAAATCAGCCACTTTAAGCGAGAGTTTAGTTTTACAACTTTTACGGTATAAAAACGAAACGGCACGAGAAAATAAGCATACTATTATTGAGCGCGTAGTAGAACAAATTGAAGTGAAGGATATTATACAAGATGATGAGGAGTTAATAGAAAACCCTGACGCAGAAGCTCTTGCCTCAGCTCGCCAAAAACCCAAAACACAACTCAAAATTGAATGTAACCTTGATGATGTACCCGAAGAATTGCTTGCACAGTTCTTACAATATGCTCAAAAAAGTAGAGTCATCGTGAAGAAATAAAAATTAGTAGTGCTATTCAAAATAAAAAGGTTCTGTATTTTTTTAAGTGAAAAGAGAAGTTTGTCATTTTGAGCGAAGCTCAACATCTCGTTTTTCGTTCACAAATCGTCATTCAACAACGAGATGCTT
>JAYTNK010000453.1:0-3826 GCA_043748375.1 Cytophagales bacterium | reverse complement strand
TTTGATACAGGCGAGGGCTGGAGTAGCGACATTTTATACGTTGGCGTAAACACTGCCCTACTCCCCAATCCACGCACAACTACCTTGCCTGTAGCCAATCCTTATACAAGCAATCCTGCTGCTAAAGCGAAAATAAAAATATCACTTGCAGGAGCGTCCAATGTTTCTATAGGGCTTTTAAATTTAGCCATAGGCAAGTTTCATGTGCGTGTGGGTAGCTCACCGAGTACGATGGTGATGCTTGCCAATAATGTAGAAACTAATTTTAACTATTCCCAAATTATAGAACTTGATGTGCCGTTTGTCCATTTAACGGGTAGTCAGCTTTTTGTAGAAGTAAAATCGCTTGTAGGGAATTTGGTCTTGGGGTATATAGAGTTGACCTATCCACAACAGCCTACGCTTAACCCTGCCACAAGTAATCTTTTGACCTTGCCTCCCAACCCTACCAATACGGCTTATTTAGAATTGACCTCGCCTCCCGCTAATGCCATAGTGTATGAGTTGGCAGATGATAGGGGCTTGGAACGACAGTTTACGACCTTGCCTGCCAGCGGAAAGCTATACACAGCCATTACCAATGCCTCGGTTGAAAGAAAAATTTATGTAGATAATGGTACGCGCCTTGCGCCTATTAAAATTGATAATGTGGTATTCCAAAACCTAAACCCTGCGTTGTATGATTATTTGATGGTTACACACCAAAATATACGTAAACCCGCAGGTGGCTTTCCCGATATTGTACAAGCATACGCTGACTATCGTGCAACAGCGCAAGGAGGAAGCTATAAACCCTTGATTGTACTAACTGATTTCTTGTATAATCAATTCAATTATGGCGAAAAATCCCCCCTTGCTATTCGCAATTTTGCCAAATGGATGTACATCAATGGGCAACCTAAACACGTATTTCTTATGGGTTTAGGTATGTCATTTCAGGATTCTAAAAGTGGGGTTTGGAACTTTCGCCAAAACCCCGCTGTATATGCGCAAGACCTTGTGCCTGTGCTTGGTTTTCCACCTTCTGATATTACGTTATTAGAGAAATTAGATGGCGTGGGCGGTTCGGGACCATCTATTTCTGTAGGTAGAATAGGGGTTACTACCCCACAACAAGTGCTTAACTATTTTAATAAAGTGAAAGAGCATGAAAGTATAAGTAATGAACTATGGCAAAAAAATATCATTCACCTCGTAGGAGGGCGTTACGAAAGTGAACAAGCTGCTTTTTCTGGGCGAATGGCTCTTATGAAAACAAAAGCAGAAGGATTGTTTTTTGGAGGCAAGGTTAGCACAACTAACAAGAAAACTACAGGTATTACTGAAATTATCAATATGTCGGAGCAAGTAAATGCGGGTGTGGGCTTGATAAACTTCTTTGGACACTCCGATTTAAATAATACTGACCTTGAAATTGGCTACTGTTCGCAAGATATACAAGGCTATAACAATAAAGGAAAGTATCCACTTATGTTAGCAAACGGCTGTAACTTAGGCGGCATATTTTATGGGCGACCAACCCTCGCGCAAGACTGGCTTTATACAGCTGATAGAGGTGCCTTAGGGTTCATTGGGCATACGTATTTTGGCTACTCTAATGTATTAGCAGACTACTCTACCCAACTCTATGAAACGATGTTTCAAAACCCTACTTATTTAGGTAAGCCGATAGGCGATTTGATGCGTTATCATGTTAATCAAAATATTACTTCTCTCAATGCACCCGATTTGAGCGTAGGACAACAAATGCTCTTGCAGGCTGACCCTGCCATCGTATTTTTTAAGGCAAATAAAACTGACTATTATACAGCAGATGACCAGCTTTATTTGACAGGCTTTGACAATAATGTTGTTACAGCACTTTCCGATTCCTTTAAACTTAAAGCCGCCGTATCTAATTTGGGCATCGTGAGTCTTACCAAAATAGGGGTAAGAGTAAAGCATACTTATCCTGACGGATCGCAAAAAATGTACGAACTGCCGAACTATTTTAATACGATATACTATCAAGATACGCTGACAATTACTATAAAAAGAGAGGCAACCAAAGAGATGTATGGTAGCAATACATTTGAGGTATTTATTGATTATGCCAACGTTATAGATGAGATGCGCGAAAATAATAACATAGGCATACTTACTTACTTTATGCCTACTTTTGGCGTAATTCCTACCTTGCCACAAGAGTTTTCTATTGTAAACGAACAACCAATATCTCTCACAGCCGTTACAAGCAATGGTTTGAACCAAGGGCGCGATTTTGTCTTTGAATTGGATACGATTAAAACATTCAACAGCCCCTACAAACGTACCAATATCATACCCGCAGGCATTACAGGTGCGTGGGATATTCCTGCACTCATCACAAACAATGACGCAGATAGTACCGTCTATTATTGGCGTGTAAATTATGCAGATGCTGTGAGCGACCCAAATACGCTTTGGGGTAATAGTTCATTTACTTATATTAAGAACAGTCCCGAAGGTTGGACACAAAGGCACTTCCCTCAATTTGAACGCAACGCGCTCACACAAATTAAACGCAATGACGTAGAAAGAAAATGGGCATTTGATGAAATTAAGAAGCGTATTAAAATTCGTACTTTTGGAAGTACAAACGGCGGAAACGTTTCCGCAGACGCTTATATGCTCTACGAAGAACAACCTCAAATATTCGGGGGACGATGTGGGGGAGAAGTTATTGTCTGTATGGCATTCAACCAATATACGGGCGCACCTTACCGCGTATTTCCTATAGCCTGTGGGCGCGAGCCAGAAGTAGCCAATTCATATAACAATGCCGAACTCCTCAACGGCTCATTGAATGGTTATTTAGCGAATGTTACTACAGGTGATTTTGTGATATTTTTCACGATAGGAAGCATCAATTTTGACATTTGGACACCAAGCCTTAAAAATGCTTTTCTAAGCATAGGTGGCAATCCATCTATTGTTAATTCATTGAAAATGGGACACCCTTATATTATCATAGGGCGAAAAGGGGGGGCTATCGGTACAGCTGAAGAAACAGTTGCCCTGAATATAGCCAACCCAACAGCTGATGCTATACTTGTGGAAACGGCTTTGCGAATACCTTATTATACAGGTAAAATAGCCTCTACACGCATAGGGCCTTCTATAAGTTGGAAAGAATTTAAACACCATATAACCAAAACCTCGCCTACGAGCACCTACAAAGTGTCTATTTATGGCGCAACTTTACAAGGCGTAGAAAATGCCAGCCCACTTATAGATAACATCAATCTTGCTTCTGTAAACCTTTCGGGTATAAATGCTAACACCTATCCATATTTGCGCCTTGCCTTTGAAACCGAAGATCAAACAGGCAAGAAAGCACCTGTCCAACTCAAAAATTGGCTCGTGTTATATGATGGAGTGCCTGATGGTATGATGGATGTAGCCGCTATTGGGCAATCTGCGTATGTGATTCCTGCTAAACAAGAGGGACAAACTTTTGAACTTGAATTTGCATTCCGAAACCTTACAGGGCTAACCTACAACGCCGACTCGCTCACAGTGCAAATGACACGCAAGAATCTCACTACGCTCTCGCAAGAAGTTAAAACCTTTAAAATTAAAGCACCCTTACCCAAAGCAACCGTTAAATTCAAATATATGCTCACTACGCAAGGTTGGGGAGGCAAGAACGAACTTAAGGTATATGTGAACCCAAAAATAGCCCCTGAACGCTATTATGAAAATAATGTCCAAATTGTAAACTTTGAGGTAACAGCCGACAATAGCAACCCGCTCCTTGAAGTAGCCTTTGATGGTAAAAAAATTCTGAATGGCGAAATTGTATCAG
>JAYTNK010000452.1:0-2617 GCA_043748375.1 Cytophagales bacterium | reverse complement strand
CCCCATAAATAAGGCGCATTCAGGTATGCTGTTATACCTTGTAACCACAAGGCGTGTGCGTTTTCGCCCTTGCCTACTTGTGCTTTCGCGCTGCTTTGGGCTTGTTGGGTATCCAAATCTACGTTTTTCTTATCCCAAAAAGGGAGCGTTGAAGCGTATGGCAGGAGAGTGGGAGCGCGTTGTTTTTGAAGCAATACCTTGCCTATAGGCTCGAGTACTGTGGCGTGAATTCCCAATCTATAGCGCACAAAATAGGATTCGCTTACTTCTTTATGCGACAAAATGCTTATCCAACCCTTGTAATTGTCCCATTCACTTTCTATATACAACCATTTTCCATTTTCATTTGCTTTATGTGCTGTATAAAGTTCGCCAAATAGTAATTGATTACAAAGTTCGCTTTTATCGCTTGGCTCGGTGCGCATAGAGAGGGCTGCAAGCGTGCATATACCAAAAGAGTACATAAGAGTATAGTGGGAAATTTTGTTTAATTATAAATAATTGATAATCAATTTATTATATAAAAATATTGTTTTTTACATCTCTTTAAGTTTGCATAATTGAGATAACAAAATAAAAATGATATAAGTTAGTTAATTTTTATGTTTTCCTTACAATTTTTGTGAATATATTTTTTAGTAGGGGCAATCCCTTGTGGTTGCCCTTTTTGTAAGACAAAATTTTTATTTTATCTAAATTTTTAGTGTGTTCACAGAACAAAATGTGTTATAATAGCAAGGGCAACCACAAGGAATTGCCCCTACACTTTTTACCACCACAAAAATTGTCAGAGAACCATTTTTATTTTGGCGTGCATACGTATTATTTTAGTTTTTAAATTGTTTCTGTAGTTGGTCAGTAAACTCTATCGCCGCTTCTGTATGCCATGTCCAACCACGCATAACGGCTTTTTTACCGTCTTGCTTAATCAAGACGATGGCGGGAAATTTGGTAAAGCAAATAACAGCCACAGGCAAGAGCATAATCGCCAATAATAGCGTCCAAAGACTCCAAAATGCACCTATCACAAGTCCTACAATCAATACACTAAAAAAAACACCACTCGCCAATTCGCGGTTTGTTTGGAGTTGTATGTGCGTAATTTTGTTTAGGGCAATGATTTCCTCTTTGCCTTTTTCAAAATAATCGCGCCCTTTGAGATAGGTGAGCTTTCGATTAGTAATTTTGCCAAACTCGTTTTCAAATAACAACACTTCGGGGTCTTGTTTGATGATAGGCTCGCGCAATGCTTCAGCAATGGCGGAGTTTTCAGCAAAATTTGTTTCGGTTATTTTGGTTTCATGAGCTGTCGCTTTAGGTATTTTCCATTCAACTGTATTGTCTGGCGCGCTGTGCGTTGCATTTTTCAAAAAATTAGGTACAACAGGTTCAAGCGTAACCGTCAAAGCTTCTGAAAACTCTGTAATACGTTGGTATCTTGCGCTGACAGCCTTTTGGGTAGCTTTAGTAATAACTTTTTGCCAATACGGGTGGATATTTGGATAAAAATCACGCAGGGCAGGCAAGGCTTCATGTACTATTTTATGACTAATTTCGTACTCAGAATCCAACATTTGGTAAGGGTTTTGTGCTGTCAGCATTTCAAAAAATAGTACGCCCAAGCTATAAATATCGCTTCTGCGGTCTAACTCTTTGGCTAACACTTGTTCGGGACTCATATAATATATAGTACCGATTTTTACACCTACTTGTGTATGTCCGCGTTCGGTTGCATATAAGTTTTTGGCTATACCAAAGTCCAAAATTTTCACGCCACCTTCAGCTGTGAGCATGATATTAGCAGGTTTGAGGTCGCGGTGTACAATGCCTTTGCTATGCGCATAGCCTACGCCTTCAAGTATCTGCTTAAAAATAGCCACAGCGCGGTCTTCAGTTATGGGTCCCGAAACGTTTTGGATATAATGGTCTAAGGTTGTCCCTTCCACATATTCCATCACAAGGTACACGCCTTCAGCCGTTTCCATGTAATCGTGTAGTGTTACAATATTGGGGTGGTTCAGATTTGCCATGAGTGCCGCTTCATTTTTGAAGCGCAAGCGCAAAGAAATATCACGGCTATAGGTGGCGGCAAGCTCTTTAATAGCCACTAACTTGCCTATTTGGGTGTGTTTGGCAAGATAAACAACGCCCATACCTCCGCGTCCGAGTACGCGTTGGATTTGGTATTGAGCCAATAAAGGTTTATGTTGCATATTGATGTCAAAAATATACGCAAAGGTACATTTTTTTTATACTTTTTGCAAATTTGTTTATATTTGTAGAAATATGTAGCAAATTCTCTTTTTAAGGGTGTCTAGGACTTTCGCTTTCCCCACGTTTCACGTGGGGCTATTCATAGTTCAACCCCATTCGGGGTTGTCTAAATCTCCCAAAACCACTTTCCGATGTTTATATTTGTAGAAATATGTAGCAGATTCTCTTTTTAAGGGTGTCATTAAAAGCTATAAAACATTAAGAATTGGCAACTTGCCTACGTAGGCAAGCTATCAATTCTTAATGTTTTGCCATCATAAATAGACTTCCTGCGAAAGTACCTTTTCCCTCTCTCAAAATGGAGAGAGGGCAGGGTGTGAGGCTTCTAAAAAACACTTTCGCA
>JAYTNK010000451.1:0-1602 GCA_043748375.1 Cytophagales bacterium | reverse complement strand
GTCTTGTGTAATTGCAAATAATCATCTATCGTTGCCTACAGAAATGCGTTCTTGCGACTCTGTTATGTGGAAAAGTAGGGGTTTAGTGCGCGAAAACATAAAAACACATGGTTTTGCTTAATTTTCCAATAACCCTAATTACATAAAAAACATGAAAAAACCATTTTTAATTTCGTTTGTTTATTTGCTTTTATTTTTATTTAGTCAAGATCTTGCCTGCCAAGACCTTACTCAAACTGTAAAAGGTAAAATAGTTGATGCCGATACCAAAGAGCCGCTCATAGGAGTAGCTATCTTAGTAATAGACTCTAACCCGCCTATAGGCAATGTAACTGATGAGGAGGGTAATTTTAAGATTACAAGCGTGCCAGTTGGCAGGCAATCGTTCAAGGTTTCGTACATAGGTTATCAAGACCTTGTGATGAATAATATCATTGTGAGTTCAGCAAAAGAAGTCGTATTAAATGCCGAGCTAAAAGAAAGCCTAAATGCTTTGAAAGAAGTAGTATTGGTAGCCAAACAAGAAAAAGACAGACCATTGAATGATATGGCTACTGTAAGCGCACGCACTTTTAGTGTGGAAGAAACCTCTCGTTATGCCGCAAGTTTTGCGGATCCTGCTCGTATAGCTCAATCATTTGCGGGGGTAGCCTCAGGCGATAACAACGATATTGTAGTGCGTGGCAATGCGCCCACAGGTTTGTTATGGCGTTTGGAAGGCATCGAGATACCCAATCCGAACCATTTTAGCGGAGGCGATGGCAGTTCAGGAGGAGGCATTAGTATCATCAGCAATACAGTACTTGCCAATTCCGACTTCATGACAGGTGCGTTTCCTGCTGAATATGGCAATGCGAGTTCGGGTGTTTTTGATTTGCGTTTTCGCGATGGCAATGCTGAAAAACGTGAATACTCGGTTCAGTTAGGGGCGTTAGGCATACAATTAGCAGCAGAGGGCGGCTTTAAAAAAGGAAAAGAGGCTTCCTATTTATTGAATTATCGCTATTCTACTACGGGTATTTTAGACGCAATCGGTGTAAAATTGGGCGGAAATGTAACGCCTACTTTCCAAGATATAAACTTTAAAATCAACTTGCCTACCCAGAAAATGGGTAAATTTGCTATTTTTGGTACGGGTGGCATTAGTTATGGAGGCGAAAAGGCTATCCGAGATTCTACCCAATGGAAAAGCCGCTATGATACCTACGAAGGCGATGAAAAACAACAACGAGGCGTTGTAGGACTTACACACCGTTATAGCCTTGGCAACCAAAAAACTTATATAAAAACTGTAGTAGCGCTTAGTTACGAGGGTAGGTTGGATTTGGGCGACACATTAAATAAAAAATACGAACAGATTGAAATTTATAGACAACAAAGAGGCAATACAGATATTCGCTGGGCAACTACGCTGAACCATAAATTTAATGCACACCATGTTTTGCGTACAGGCTTTATTTTTAGCAATTTAGGCTATAATAGCTTTTCGCGTGAGTTAGATTTGGATACACAAAAATTTAATACAAGTTTAGACGAAAAAGGTAGTACACAATTATTGCAAGGCTTTGCGCAATGGCAATATAGAGCAAACGAAAAATGGAC
>JAYTNK010000450.1:0-4709 GCA_043748375.1 Cytophagales bacterium | reverse complement strand
GCCTCCCCATGAAGTAACCTTTCAAGATGATGTTACTTGGGTAAAACAGCACATTGAAAATCCACCTGATGAAATTCATTTTCTAATGCGTTCTTTAGTGGAGGAGCGTGTGGCAGAAATAGAAAAAAAAATATTGGAAACTGGATATGGTACTATGCCCGTAACTTTGTGGAAACCTGAAGATAAATATTTTTTGATAGGTGGGTATGCAAAGGTGGTGTACGATTTATGCCAAAAACACCGATTGGATTTTGATGTGCAGTTACTTCATTTTGAAGGAGGTGAGCAGTATAAGCATTTGAATAGGATTGCTAATATTACTTTATTAGGGAAAACAATCTTTAAACAAGAAGTAATATTTACCCCAACACAAGCAGTAAAAGAGTGGATTCTGCATCAATATTTTACAGACCAAAAAAACCCAGAACGGCTACTAAATGAGGTTAGGCAAGACGCAAGATACGATGTTTTTTTTGATTAATGTTAGGCATTACGACTTTTTTTTTGCCGTTGTTGGTGTTTCGGAAAATTGGGTGTAATTTTTTTTGCCTTTTCAGGTGTTCTAAAAACGCTGTCGAGTCTAAATTGCAACTCGCATTTCCATTTCAGCGTTTTTCGACACCTGAAAAGTATAACCTACGCTTGGTTTTTCAGGTGTCGAAAAATGAATGATCGATAGTTTGAGTTAAAATTAAAATTTGCCATTCATTTTTAGAACACCTGAAAAGCGAAAAAATCTTGCCTACCCACGCATGAGTAGGCAAAAAAAAGGCTATAGTAGTGTGATTTGTTCGCCTTTGGCATAGCGGCTACAAAGCGCAATATTATTGCGTTGAAGTTGTAAAATTCAACAAACATAACTTTTTAAGTTTTTTTAGAACACTTAAATGAACTGGGGGAAGCTATTGCCCTACTTTTTCTTGTACCAAGAACCTGTATGATGTCTATCACACCTATGCCAAGTCTTGTTAAGAAAACGCAAATCTTGAAAACACCATTGGTTAACTAACTCGTTCAACACAGCCCACTCCGATAAATCACGATAGAGTAGCATGGTAAAGTCGGTTGGGGTAATAGAATCGTAGGCGATATCTAAAAGAGTTATTTCATTGAAGGTCAGTGCATTCTCTACATCTATCCTAAAAAGGTTTGTGTAAACAAAAGTAACACCATCTTGCACAGAAATATATTCTATCTTACTGATGGTATTATCTAATAACGCTCTAACCTTATCAAATACGAATATATTGTCGTAATCATCTATAAAATAAAAGTTAGCAAAATTGAAATCTTTATCAGACGCATAAATTAGTTCCCAAGAAGGGTTACGCAACGAAGCATCAAAAAATTTTGTTTGTTTATAGGAATCCCCTACCTTGTCATTCAAGCGAATATAATCGCCAACAGTTACGACTCTGCCACTTGGCAATTGAATGGATTTTGTATCACGATCGATAATTCCTGCCTTTTCAATGTGACTTATTTGACCCACCTTAGCAATTTCTGAAGAGACATCGAGAGGTGAATCTATAATAGATCCCAACAGATGGAAAAAGCCTCTTTCCCAATTCAGACCCATATCAAAAGCATAGTGATCCACTTGTTCAACCCAAGAATTTAGCTCAGGGTTGATCTTATAGTGTTCCCAAAGGTATGCTCTGATATAGGATTGAATATCCTTCTTTGCACGGACATATCCTTTCACAAAAGCACTAATATGAGTGTCTTTTGTCTCATCAACATAATATTCAGCTACAAATAGTGGCTGAACATCGTCAAAAAATAATTCTTTACCATCCATAATTACTCAGGGGTGTCCAAAATTTAAAAAGTCTAGAAAAATTAGTATATATATCCTTGCTCGCAACTTTGTTTTTCCATTCCGCAATGGCATCGTCCAATTCGAGCTGTTTAGCCAGTGTTAAATTGTTACCGTTCATTTTAAATTCTACAAAATTAGTTCCATCAGGTTTTTGAAATAGTTTTTTCTCTATCAAAAAACGTAGTTCGGTTAGTGTTCCTCCATTAAAATGCCCATGCATTTTGGTATATAAAGCCGTTAAATCTAACCCATCCAAATGGAAATATATTTCCCCTCCTGCCTTGTATGCCTTATACATAGCCTGCAATAAGGGCATCCATGTATTGAATGGCACTTGATTTGCCATCACATCCTCTACTTCTAAAAAACCTTTTCTATAAAAAGAGTAACAAGATGTGCTGTGAAATTGCGGTTCATAATCTTTAAGCTTATCACCCCTTATACCAAGAGAAACGTTGATGTGTGGATTAGGCGTTGTTTGTATCACATTGTACACAAACCGCCATCCTTTAGAAAGTACGTTTTTTGCCTTTCGCCTTTTCAGGTGTTCTAAAAACACTGTAAAGTTTATCTATCCACAGACCTTTTTATTTCAGGTGTTGGAAAATGAATGATGGATAGTTTGAGTTAAAATTAAAATTTGCTATTCATTTTTAGAACACCTGAAAAAGCGGAAATGGAGGGAAGCGAAAGTCCTTATTATAACTGAGCAATAAGCACTTGCCCTAACTTACCTAAACCGAAGCCCGTTGTAGGCGGTCATTGATAGCTCTGCCGAGTCCTTGTGCGGGTACAAGCTCCGCGATAATGATACGCACAGCCAAATTATCCAAGGCACGCATAGCTCCAAAAAGTTGCTGTGCTGCTTCGTTCAAATCTCCTTCAGTGGAAAGTATGTGTTGGTTTTCGACAGGAATATTGGGTAGCCTATTTTTAAAACCAAGCACGCCTATTTTTTCGGGAGCGTATTTTGGCAGAAAACCTTTAGCAAAAGCCTCCAAATTGCCTGTTTCTGTTACATAAAAAGGTTTTTTAGGCGCGTAATGACTCGCTAACATACCAGGTGCAGTCGGATTAGAACTTGAGTGCGTCATCATTTCTACTGATTTGCCTAATACGGCTTCTATTTCCTCAACACTTACGCCCCCAAATCGTAAAATAGTGGGCTTGCCTGCGGGGAAGCCAATAATAGTGGATTCTACGCCTATACTACACGCGCCACCCTCTAAAACCATCGAGATAGCCGAACCTAACTGCGTTTGAACGTGCTGAGCCGTAGTAGGGCTGATGTAACCAAAAGGATTGGCACTCGGAGCCGCAAGTGGGAAATCTAAGCCATGCAATAATTCTAAAGCAAGCGAATGTTTCGGTATCCGCAAACCAACGGTAGGCAGACCTGCAGTAACAATATCTGGGATATTTGGTTGTTTAGGCAACAATAAAGTAAGCGCACCAGGCATAAATGCCTCTGCCAAATGATAGGCATCAACAGGAATGGAGTGCGCATATTTTTCTAATTGCCCTATTGAATACGTATGCACAATAAGTGGGTCAAACGTAGGGCGGTTCTTCACTTCAAAAATCTTTGCCACTGCTTGAGCATTCAAGGCATTGGCGGCAAGTCCGTAAACGGTTTCTGTAGGAATGGCTACCAATTCGCCCCTTGCCAACAACAGTTGCGCAAGGGTAACAGGGTTTATATCTTGGGTAGAATTGGCGAGCATTGTTACAACTTATTTATCTTTTTTTGCTTTGAACATTTGTTTTCCAAAGTCTTCAAAAATCTCACCCGTAATTTGGATTATTTGAGTGGGGTTTTTCGGGTCATTGGTGCGAAGGATTAATTGTTCGCTGAGCGTTTGTAATTTGTCGCTCTCGATGATAATATCCAACATGGCAGGCTGATTTGGCGGAATAGTAACGGTAGAAATACCAAACGTAATGGCTTTGTTATTATTCTCAATGGCTTGAATGATGAGCGTATTTTGACCTGTATTGTGGATAAATAGGCGTTCTTTTGCTTTCTCGCCTACAGCTACTTTGCCAAAATCATGCGACACTTTGCTTACTTGAATCGCAGGAGGGAGTAGCGTGAGCTTGCCTGCATCAGGTTGCACAAATTTAGCACCTTCTTGGTTTGCGGGGCGTTTTGATTTTACAAAGCCTTTGATAAACAACGCAAGCATCTCTTTACGGGCATTGCTATAAACCGTAATACTTTTATTGAATACGTCAGGGCGACCTTCGCTGTTGTAGCTCGCTTTAATCTTGCCCGTTTCGCCAGGGTGAATAGGTTTGTTAGTCCATTCGGGGGTAGTGCAACCACACGCCGCTTGTACGCGAGTGATTTCAATAGGTTGGTCGCCTGTATTGGTAAATTCGAACTCGTAGCTGGCGATTGTTCCCTCGTCAATATTGCCAAAGTCATGGGTTTCTTTTGGGAAGCTCATGATACCCTGCGCCCATACTGTAGGGCAGGCAAGTAGTAAAGTTGCAAAAAGAAGTATTTTTTTCATGGATATTAGTTGTTAGATACAGATAATAATTATGATATGAAGCATGTCGATAACTCAACTTACACATTAAACGTAAGGCAGGCAAGATTAGTTTGTATTTGTGCGTGTTTTATTTTAAAAATATCTGTAATTTTGAACAGATTTATAAAGTAACCCTCCTTCCAATCTATTGTGTTAAGTATTAAAGACCTAAGTATTCATTACCGCGAAAAACAAGTGCTTCATAAACTGTCTTTCAACTTGCCTACCCAACAACTCATAGGCATCATAGGCGCAAACGGCTCTGGCAAAACCACTATGCTCAAGGGTATAATGGGACTTATACCTATAGCTACAGGCGAGGTGCAGATACTTGGTGAGCCTTTGGAGAA
>JAYTNK010000449.1:0-2332 GCA_043748375.1 Cytophagales bacterium | reverse complement strand
TTTTTCGTTCACAAATCGTCATTCAACAACGAGATGCTTCACTACGTTCAGCATGACAAATGCGCTATCACTAAAAATAATACAGAAGGATTTTTTTTAGTCCTATGACAGGATTGCACAAAATAGGCTTTGCTAACACGCCTCCTACGGCAAAGCGAATTAGAAATGCGCCACGCTTAAATAGCATTTACCCGCAGTAGTGTAGGCAAGTTTTTATTGATAAAAAGCTTGCCTACCGATAAGACAAAAAGTCCTATTCATTTTGTAAAAATGTTTAAGCACTTGTTTTTATTGTGTATCGCTGCTTATTCCAAAAAGGAAAAAGCCCTAAGCAAGCGTTTTTGAGAGCATTTGCGGAAGTACAAGCAGAGCAACCTCTGAAGGTTATGTGAATGAACATTTTAAGGCACGGCACAAATTCAGGCATTGTAAGTCAAAAACAAAAAAGCTAAAAAGCGCGGGTAAACAAGCGGGGCTTAATTTTCAGTAGTCATGGAAGGTTTAGAAATACAATTGCAAATTCCTACTGCCTCGGGAGATGAGACATATTCCTTAGATACAATAGCGAAAAAAATGATTTGCATTAAGTGATGATGATTTAACTTAGCTGCACAACGTAATGCTCTTACTTTAAAAACTCATCTACATCTCTCGTGGGCTTCTTAGAAAGTTATAGCGGAAGCTACCAAAATATATGAGCAGTCATGCTGTAAGCATCTGTTTTTCGGGGTTTTGCGGGGTGATAAAGTGTATAACAGACGCTTACAGCGTGGCTATCCCGTAATAACTTTCGAAGAAACAAAGTTATTCAGAGATTGTTATTTTTGAATAGCACAAAAGCCTTGTACAAGCTATATTTAAGGCTTTTGTGCAATAGTCCAACAATAATTTTCTAAAAATCTATTTTTTTTGTATCTTTGCAGCTTAACCCTAAACCCCATTTTGTTATGACTACCGACCAATTTAAGGATATTAAAAGCCGCGTAGAGGCTTTAAGGAGGTATCTTTGACTATGACAATAAAATAATAGAAATTCGCCATTTCGAAGACATTACCATACAAGATAACTTTTGGGACAGCCCAAAAGAAGCAGAAAAAATATTAAAGGAGATTCAAAAAATTAAAATATGGACAAATGCCTTTGATATAGTAAATTCCCTTTGGGGTGAGTTAGAAGTGCTACAAGAATTTTATAGCGCGGGAGAAACTACCGATACAGAGGTAGAAGACAGCTTTCAACAAACGCTTGTTGGGTTGGTCGCCCTTGAATTCAAAAAAATGTTGAGCGCGGAAGAAGACCAATTAAACGCTGTCATTGAAATCAATCCAGGCGAAGGCGGTACAGAGAGTTGTGATTGGGCAGAGATGCTCATGCGTATGTATATCCTTTGGGGTGAGAAAAACGGCTTCACTGTTCGTGAAATCAACTATCAGGCAGGCGAGTCTGCTGGACTAAAATCCGCTACCCTTGAGATAGAAGGAAACTTCGCTTATGGTTATTTGAAGTCGGAAATAGGGGTACACCGCTTGGTGCGTATTTCCCCTTTTGATTCAGGTGGCAGAAGGCACACATCATTTGCTTCTGTTTTTGCCTACCCCATGATAGATGATTCTATTATTATTGAAATCAACCCTGTTGATATTGATTGGGATACCTTTCGCTCTGGAGGAGCAGGCGGGCAAAATGTGAATAAGGTCGAAACGGCTGTCCGCCTTAAACACCGCCCTTCTGGTATTATTATCGAGTGTCAGCAAGAGCGGTCTCAACTTCAAAACAAAGAAAAAGCACTCAAATTGCTTAAATCGCGCTTATATCAAGTGGAAGTAAATAAGAAAAATGAGGAACGCGACCGCATAGAAGGCACTAAAAAACGTATCGGCTTTGGCTCACAAATCCGAAACTATGTGTTGCACCCCTACAAGTTGATAAAAGATTTACGAACAGACCTTTCGCGAGGAGATGTGCAAAACGTGCTTGATGGTGATTTAAATGAGTATATGACGGCTTATTTAATGATGCAATAAGGTTTTTTTGGTGGAATAATAGCTTATTCAGTTTTTTAAGGGCTTAAAAACAATTATTTCTAAGACAGCTGTTTTATAGGTTATTTGCTAAATAAACAAAATATTATACTGTTTTCTTTTGCAATATATACTCAAAAGGAAATATTATAAAGGTATGGGAGTTAGCATAAAACAGGAAATACTGCAAAACAAGCCTAAATAGGCTGTTTTGCAGTATTTTAAATGTTCTTATATATTAACAACATAACAATAACTTTTTTATTTGTAGCGAAACAATCCAATATGTTTTATATCGCTTGTGTATGAC
>JAYTNK010000448.1:0-7314 GCA_043748375.1 Cytophagales bacterium | reverse complement strand
GGCGAAATTGTATCAGACCGACTTAGCACACATTATCCCACAAGGTACAAACAAAGAAGACAGTACTGAAATAGCCAAAAACTATCGCCAAACATGGTTGCGCAGGCAACTTATGGTGCAAGAGGCGAAATCGGCTACAAAAATTGATGAACGCGACCTTGAACGTAAATTGCAAGACTATAAACACGACCTGCTGCTGTATGCGTATGAAAAAGCATACCTTCGTAAAAATCTTGACACAACGGTTACGGAAAAGGATATACAAACCTATTACGAAAAAAATGCCGCTAATTTCGAATTGAAGCAAAATATTGTCAAAGCTCGCCTGCTCAAAATAGCTAAGGATACCAGCAAAAGAACCGCAGAAATGAAGACATGGTTTACGAGCCAAGACAAAAAAAATAATGTAAAATTACGCGAATATTGCCTTAAGTATGCGCCTTTCTATCACCTTGCCGATACAGTTTGGGTTGAGTTTGATGCCCTCGTTCGCCATACACCGTTTCGCGAAATATTGAACAAGACGGATTTTATTAGCCAAAATAAATTTACAGAAACCACAGCCCAAAATACAACGTACCTACTTTGGATTCTCGAATATAAACTCTCTACTCAAGCCGCCCCCTTGCCTTTTGCGCGAGAAAGAGTTGTGAGTATGATTATCAATCAAAAACGCGTGCAACTGATAAAAAAAATGGAGCGCGATATATTTGAGATGGGTAGAAAAAACAAACTTTTTTCTTTGTTTGATTAAAATTCCTAAAAATCCTTTTCCTTTTTGATTAAAAAAAACTGAAAATACCGCTATGAAGCAACTCATTTTTCTTTTCTTATTGGCTTTTAGTAGCCTATCCACTTTTGCCCAAGAAGCAGGCGAAACGCTTGATAAAATTATCGCCTCTGTAGATAACTACATCATTTTACAGTCCGAACTCGAACAACAATACTACGACCTCCTTACCAAAGAAGCCATCAAAGAAGGCGAGGTAAGCAAATGCAAAGTCTTGGAAAGTATGATTATCCAAAAAATGATGCTCGCCAAAGCTGAAATTGACTCTGTGGTTATTGAAGACAAAATTGTGCAACGGCAACTCGACCAACGCATGGACATCATGACTAGGCAAGTAGGGGGAGATATGGATAAACTCGAAAAAATCTACGGCAAAACAATCAACGACCTTAAAAATGAACTTCGCGACCTCCTTCGCGACCAACTCCTTGCCCAAAAAATGCAAGAAAAAATTACTGAAAAAGTAACTGTTACGCCTAAAGAAGTCCGTAAATTCTTTGCTACTATTCCCAAAGACAGCATGGACATTCCCAGCGAAGTCGAAATCTCCCAAATCGTTAAAATACCTGAGCCAAGTAAAGAGCAAAAACGCCTCACAAGAGAACGATTAGAGAAAATAAAAGCCGAAATAGCAACAGGTGCAGACTTTGCAACGATGGCAAAAAAACATTCAGAAGACTATGCAAGTGCGCAACTTGGCGGTAGTTTGGATTGGCAAAACCGTGGCAACCTTGTGCCTGAATACGAAGCTGAAGTGTTTAGAATAAAGCCAGGTGAGCTTTCACGTGTAGTAGAATCGCAGTTCGGATTTCACCTCATTTTGTTAAAAGAGAAACGCGGAAACGAACATTTGTCTTCTCACATCTTGCTTAAAATAAAGCCTGAAAGCAAAGATATAGAATCCGCCACGCGTTACTTAGACAGCCTTCGTAGCCTGATAATGCATGACAGCCTCAAGTTTGAACAAGCGGCTAAAACACTTTCTGATGACAAAAATTCAGCCGCAGGAGGTGGTTCTATTCTAGGTGATGACCGTAGCTCGAAAATTCCTGCGTTGCCAGGTGTATTGGATTCGTATCTTTATTTTGTAACCGACACCATGCAGGTAGGCAAGATAACCATGCCGCTCACTTACCGCACCGAAGACGGAAAAGAAGCCATGCGCCTCTTGTATTTCAAATCAAAGTCGCAACCACACGCCGCTAATTTGAAAGACGACTATCAAAAAATATATGCTTTTGCCCTCAATGAGAAAAAGTCGAAAGTAATAGAAGAGTGGTTCACAAAAACAAAAGCGCAACTGTTTATCCGCGTTGATGAACGTTATAAAGCGTGCAATATATTGGGTACAACTACCAAATAAATATGCTTCTTAGAAAGTTATTGTGGGAATATGCATTTGAATAGAAAGACCTTTCAGTAGTTCCACAATAACTTTCTAAAAACTATACCAAGTGATACTTGTTACAAACTTGCCTGCCATAGCCATTAAAAAGGCGAAATATAAATTTTAGTGTTTTTAATAACTAAATAAACAAATAATTATTTTTATTAGTGGTAAATAAATGGAAACTTTCACTTTTTTTTATCAAAGTGCTTCTCCTTTTTCACAATGGCACAGCAGTTTTTTCCAAATAGATAATATCACCTATAATTGCGCTGAACAATACATGATGCACCAAAAAGCCATCGTATTTGGCGATATGGAGATAGCCGACAAAGTTCTCAAAGCGCGAACACCTCGCGAACAGAAAGCATTGGGGCGTAAAGTTCGCAACTTTGATGGCGCAGTTTGGGAGGTAGAGGGCAGGAAGGCGGTCTATCGCGCCAGTCATGCCAAGTTTACACAAAACAAAACACTGCTTGATGTCTTAATGGCAACCGATGGCACTACGTTAGTAGAAGCAAGTCCAACTGACAAAATATGGGGCATAGGCTTAGACGCAAATGATGCACGCGCCTATAGCCGCGAAACATGGTGTGGCACGAATTGGCTTGGCGAAGTCCTTACCCAACTCCGCGAAGACTTGAAAGCACAGAGTTTGGCTTAATTAGTTTGGTTATTTCACCCCAAAACTTAGTCCAAAAGAGAGGGTGCGGTCTTCATTGCGTCTATTGGTAGGCACAACACTTTCGTAGATATCCTCAAAATTGCAACGAAATTGCAGGCTTTTGTAAATGGGAAACTCAAGTGAGAATATCCCATTCCAACGGTAATTTTTTGAACTAAAAGAGGGTTGAAAATACAGCCAATGTTTGAAAGTAAGACGGTTTTTGAATAAATGATATTCTCCTTTTAACCGCGTTGAATTGCGCCATAGCAAGATGTCAGTGCGGCTTATAAAGTCGGTTGTTTCGTATAATAGCAAATTGGTAAGCGATATTTTTACTTGCTTGTTGCTTAAGATATGCCAACCTACTCCAACGCCTCCAAGCCATCTAAACGTAATGCCTCTTAAATTGCTTGCCTCCATGTTGGTAGCCAAAAAACCGTAAAACTTGCTTTTGTGAAAGACATTCAGCAAAGCGTCTATGTATGGTTCGCGTTCGGCAAGTTGCCCATTTTGCTCGCCAAAAGCAAAACGCGGATGCAAATCGAACTCAAGCAACTTGCCTGACCAACTAAATTCACTTCTAAACGCCAATAGCTTGCGATTAATATTGCCTTCATTGAGCGAACCCGTAAGAGCCACATTGTATTTGAAAGTGCGGTTTAGTGGTTTGGCTATTACGACTTTTGGAGGAGGTAAAAGAGAGTCCAACTTATGTTTCACTATAGAATCCACTTTTTGAGCTATGTAAGCATTTATGGCTCGTTTTATCGAATCGGCAGGCAAGGTTTGGGCAGACAAGAGCGTTGATGCGATTATCCAAAAACACCCGCTTATTATTAAAAAACGCATGAGTATATTTCGGTTAAAAACGCAATAATTCTGTCCAAATAATCAAGCGATACTCTTCTTGTACCTCATTCAAAAGCAATAAGCCAAAAGAGGGGTGATTTGCTTTGAGGGGCGTTTCATAACGGCGGTTACCTTTTGCTGTCAATTTGCCTTGTTTGCACGTTATCTCGCCTATCAATTTATTGCTGTTTGCAAAAACCTTATAGCCACCATTGTCAGCGAGTCTGATTTCGTGTGGGCTATTGTTTTGTGGATTATCGCTTATTTGGAGTTTATCGGCAAGAATTTTTACATGCCATATCGGTTTTTTATCGGCATTATATAGTGAAAATCCATCTGACGCGTAGCGTATGTAGGCAAGAATATCGCCTAAATGATTGAGATACACGATGCGTTCGGGGTGCGTGTATTGCCCCAAAAGCCGTTGTTTCCCTTTGTCAAAGGTTACAATGGCTTCTCGGTCGCTGAGTTCGAGGCGGATAGGCTGTGCTTGGTTTTCGTCTGTTAGTATAAATTCAATCGTTTTTTTTAGTAAAAAACGACCTTTTTCTAATAGTTTTTGTTTGGGTGCATCATCTCCACAGCTTTGTAAGCAAAGGCAGAGGAAAGCGCAAAGTAGTAGATTGATAGGCATCATATTTATATCTTTGTATGAGCAAAAGCTAAAATTAGTCCAATAATATAAAAACCAGAAAATAGTGCTTTATAGCTTTCCTAAAATCATGTATTAGACTTCCTGCGAAAGTACCTTTTCCCTCTCTCAAAATGGAGAGAGAGCAGGGTGTAAGGCTTCTAAAAAACACTTTCGCAAGAAGTCTATTATAAGAAAAGTGCTTCTTAGAAAATTATTTTTAATTGTGGGAAGTCTATTTCCGTATAAATCTTAAAAGAACCAAGTAAGTTTGCAAAGTTATTGAATAAAAGGGGTAAAAACGCATAGATGTTTTACAAAAATAATACACAAACAAAATTTATAGCTATATTTGCGTGTGTTGAGAACGAACATTAAATAACTTTGTCTTTTAACCTTAGTAAAAGACTGACAGGCAGTTATTTAACAGCGTACCTCGTACTTCTTATTTCGTATCTCTTCCTTATGCGTATGAAGTACCTTTATTTTGCTTGGATTGCGGTAGGTTTTACCTTTATTTTTTTGCTCTTGTATCCTTTTTTTTTGTTGCTGATGTTGCGCAAAACATGGTACAAGTACTATCTTCCTGTCAGTAGGGTGTGGGCATGGATGTGGTATGTGTGGTGCGTCTTGCCTGTGCGAACGCATTGGGAGTTTAAGCCCCAAAAAAAACAAAGTTACTTATTTTGCCCCAACCACTTTTCCTTTTTTGATATACCCTTGCTTACCCTTACGATACCCAAGTTTTTTGCTTTTGTAGGATTGCATGATTTACTGAAAGTGCCACTTTTCGGTCGCTTATTTCGAACCTTGCACATTCCGATTAACCGTGATAGCGCACGCGACCGCTACCGCACTTACCAAGACTGCAAGAAGGCTTCAGAGGCAGGCAAGAGTTTGGTTATATTCCCTGAAGGTGGGATTTGGGCAGATGAATCACCAACACTCATGCCTTTCAAAGATGGTGTATTTCGCTTGGCTATAGAACTGCAACAACCTATTGTGCCTATTACAATTCCTTATAATTGGTATATCCTTTCGCTGTTCAAAATTAGTAAAATGCAATGGCGTACTTCTGTGATTATTTTTCATAAACCCATAGAAACGAAAGGCTTAACTGCAGCTGATGTGCCATTTCTTAAGGAGCAAGTTTTTCAAATCATCAAGGCAGAACTAGCAAAATACTATCAAATTTCCAATAAAGGCGCGTCTGAATGTTAAAGCTAAGGTTTCCATGTTTGGTGTCTTCACCGAATATTTGCCGAGGAATAACGCAAAATCTAAATAAACCTTATATTTGCGCATGACTAAAGATACAACTTCAAGTTTTCGCAAAGAAATCCGTCTTTTTGATGCCATTATGCTGGTAGCAGGCACAATGATAGGCTCAGGCATTTTTATTGTAAGCGCAGGTATAGCTCGCGAGGTGGGTAGTGCAGGCTATTTAATGCTCATTTGGGGTATTACAGGTTGTATTACTATAGCGGGTGCGTTAAGTTATGGTGAGCTTGCGGCTATGTATCCTAAATCGGGTGGGCAATACGTGTTTTTGCGCGAAGCCTACAATCCGCTTGTGGCTTTTTTATATGGTTGGACGCTCTTTCTGGTTATTCAAACAGGTACTATAGCGGCGGTAGGTGTAGCATTTGCAAAATTTACAGGCGTATTAATTCCCTTTTTTAGCGAAAAGCCTTTCTATAGCATAGGTAGTTTCGGAATCTCTACAGTGCAAGTGTTGGCGATTGCAAGTATTTGGGTGCTTACCTACATGAATTTGCAAGGCGTTAAAAATGGTAAATTTATTCAAAATCTATTTGGCAGTACCAAAATTATTGCCCTTTTGGGGTTAATCATAGTCGGCTTGTTTTGGGGAAGTAATCCTGAAGCCATACAAGCTAATTTTGCCAATATGTGGCAATTTTCCAATACTACAGTGGTAGAAGGGCAGGCAAGTACCACCTCCAATTTTACTACTTGGGGTATGATTGCCCTAATAGGAACTGCTATGGTGGGTTCGTTGTTTTCGAGTGATGCATGGAATAATATCACCTTTGCGGGCGATGAAATCGTAAACCCCAAACGCACTTTGCCACTTAGTTTGGCTATAGGCACAGGTTTAGTTACCATTTTGTATTTATTAGCAAACCTAGTCTATTTGTGGACATTGCCTCTACTCGGCAGTCCTACGGCTCAAACTATCATAGGCAAGGGACTGCAATTTGCTGAAAATGACCGCGTAGCCATTGCCGTAGCCATACAAATAGGAGGCAACACTGCCATGTGGGTAATGGCAGTACTGATAATGATTTCTACTTTTGGGTGCAATAACGGCTGTATTCTTTCGGGCTCAAGAGTCTATTATGCGATGGGGCAAGACGGCTTGTTCTTTAAAGCTATGGGCAACCTAAACCGCAACGGTGTACCCGCTACAGGTTTGATAACACAATCTATATGGGCATCTCTGCTCTGTTTATCAGGCAATTATAACAATTTGTTGGATTATGTGATGTTTGCCGTTTTGTTGTTTTATATTTTGACTATTGCGGGTATATTCATTTTGCGTTTTAAGCAACCGAACTTGCCTCGTCCTTATAAGGCGTTTGGTTATCCTATTGTCCCTGCCTTATATGTGGTAACGGTTACGTTGATTTGCGTTATTTTATTGATTTATAAACCTCTATACACATGGCCAGGCTTAATCGTTGTACTGCTCGGCGTTCCTGTTTATTACGTGTTGGTAGGCAAGAAATAAAACAATGCCTGCGCAACTTGCCTGCCCAAAAAAACCATGAAAAATAAATATGTTTCGCTCAACCAAGTGATTACAGACGCGCTTTTGCATAGCAATCCGATAGATTTTCAGCATAACTACTTGGAATTGCTATGCCAAACTGTTTTCTCTGACGACTTCCTCCTACAGTTCACATGGGCAGGCAAGGGGTTTCATTGGTACAGAACTACATGGGACAAGCAAAAAGACCGCTTAGAAG
>JAYTNK010000447.1:0-11620 GCA_043748375.1 Cytophagales bacterium | reverse complement strand
GTTTCGAAACAGGCGTATAACCATCTGCGAAATAGGCTGTTTTGTAATGCCATTCTATGCCTGTTTGTGTTTGTAATTGCTTTTTCAAAAAGCAATCCTCACAATATATTTGCCCAAAACCCGATAGGGCAGGCAAGCGCAAAACAGCTGCACCTGTAGGCAAGCTATAGTAAGTTTGAGTATTAAAATGCCATCGCCTTGCCTGCAAACTACCGCTAAAACTCGGCTGTATCATTTGAACAAGCCCACCTTCTTGGCGTGGTGAAATGGAATCTAGATAAATATATTGCGACAATAATAGATACCGAAAAGCGGGTTTAATTTTCCAAAATTTGCCTGAAAAGTTTAATTCTCCCTCAATTTCATTTACCAAAGTTCGTTTAAAAGTGTTATTCCAAATAATAAAATTGCTTAAAAAACGTTGTTGCACAAGGCTTGGCGCATAAAGCATACTCTTGCCTGCCAACCTAAAGTTTTTGCCTTTTGCCTCACCTTGCACATGATAATCGCCTGCAGGTTGATATTCAGCAAAGAGCGTTATACCATAATTTTTGCGGGTTTGGTAGGCAAGTTTCCCTCCAAAAAACACTTCTGTTTTGCGAACAGACGGAAACTGTATTGTTTCTAAGCGTACCAAAGCGTCATTGCGAACGGTTTGCAGGCTATCTCCATCGCGACTATGCCTGTAGGTAAAGTAGCGTGAGCGAAAATGCGCCTCGTAACTAAAGCCTTTCCACTTGCCTTTTATGCCACTCTCTTGCTCATACAAGCTATACCAAGTGCCTTCGCCTTGTGCATCAAAAAGGTAAAAATGACCTGTTTTTGGAGAGGAGTTTTGTAAGGGGTAAAAAGCAAAATTTGCAGTGTCTTTGTCTATATAGGTATCGCGTTGCCAATAGGCTTTCCAGCGTGTAAATACGGTAAAAACGCTGTCAATGCGGTATTGTTGATATAAGTACAGCGTATTTTGGGTTTGCCAGCCACGTGGCGAACCGCTAAGTACAGCACCTACAGAACGCGCCCTGAATAAGGTATCGTTGATGTTGCCAGAGGGAGTTCTTGCGCCGCCCGTTTCATAACTTTGATGATTGAGATTGGTATAATGAAATAGCGCGAGGTATTTTTTCCCCTTGCCTTCGTAGCGAATAGGGGCGGCAAAGCGTATAAAATCGGCTACAGGGTCGCGATTTGATAAGCCTCCGTATTGTTTATTGGCATTTTCGCGTACATAATCAATAGCAAAGTTCCACTGTTTGCGCAAACTTCGGGTAAAAAGTACGTTTATAAATTGGTCGCCTGATGTTCCTTGTACGTATTTTATTTGTGAAAAAGGCGATTTTGTATCAAAATAGCGCATTTTTTCAGGCGTAAAAGTGTATGGCTCGTAGCCATCTATGCCTAAACGAGTGCCTATACGGGTGGGTGTTTGATAAAAAAGTGGACGCGAGGCTGTCCCCAATATGCCCAAATCTTGCCACGTGTATAGACTTTGTTGGGGTACTGTGTAATGGTGAAAATTATGAATAGTAGTGTCTGTTACGCTTTCTTTTAGGTCTATTTCTTTGATATAGCGCGTTGTTTTAGCATTATAAACTAATTGCGTGCTGTCATCAAGTATTTGTGCCAAGAGGTGCGACGCAAATAGATAAAGCAAGAGGGGCAATAACAAAGATGTTTTTTGCAGGCTATATTTTATAAAATAGGGCTTATTTTCCACGCTTTTTTTATGCAAAATTAAGCATTTTATTTGAAAGTAAGCGCGAAAAGTTGCTATAAAAATGAAATGCTAATATGATTTTATAGTTGTAAAATATTGGTTATCAGTATTTTGTAATCAAAAACTACAATTTTCTTAGTGTATTCTATCTGGGCGAATGTCGAGGGTTTGCAAGATACTTGCCTCCCCGTCTAATAATTCCTCCAAACGTTTTTTTACGACTTCTTCAGGCAAGTAGGCTTTGGCAAGGTTTACGAAATTGACATAATGCCCCGCCTCCGATATCATTAAATCATGATAAAAAGTTTTCAGCTCCTCGTCAGCTATATACAACGACAATAGCCTAAACCGCTCACAGCTACGCGCTTCTATGAGGGCGTTCACGAGCATTTGGTCAAGGAATTGGTCGTTTGGGTGCGTACCTGTTCGGATAAGTTGGCGCAAACGTATCACATATTCATCTTTTCGCCCTTTGCCGAGTTTGATGCCACGTTTTTTCATTTCGCGCAATACCATACGAAAATGCGCCCACTCTTCGGTTACTATAGGCATCAACGCCTCTACCAATAATTCCTTATCGGGGTAACGGACAATAAGCGATATACAACTGTATGCCGCTTTTTGTTCGCAATAGGCGTGGTCTATCAAGATTTCACCAATATTCTTTTCTGCAATATCGATCCAACGTGGGTCTGTAGGTAATTTTAATCCGAGCATATTTTATTTTTTTACTTCTCGCCCTTGAAAATCAATTTCGTAAAAGCGTTCATTTTTTTGAACGGTTATATTATTTGTCAATGTTTTTGGTAAATATATTTCAGTATATTCAAAAGGAATAATGACTTTATTTTTATGATCAATTACACCCCATTTACCCTGTTTTTTTACAATGGCATATTGTTTATCTGATACGTTTTGGAATGCACGTGCATCTTCATAAATATTAGGAATAACCATTTTATTCTTTGCATTGATATATCCCCATGTATCTTTTTTCTTAACACCCATAAGTAGTTTGGAGGCAAGTGTAAATTGTCCTATTTCGTCATATATAACGGGTAATAAAAGCTCGCCTGTTTTACTGCCAACACCTTGTTTATTATTTTTGGTAAGGCGTATATACATTTCACTTTCTGTATATACTTTTTCAATTAAATCATAATCAAAATTGATAATAATTTTATGTTGTAGGTCGATAACGCCATACTTGCCAGCCTTTTTTGCTACTATGTTATCTCGAGAATCATACAAATCTATTTCTTCATACAATGGTGGGATAATTTCTTTACCTTTCTCGTCAAATACGCCCGTCAGCTTATTTTTTTGAAAAGCTGTAAAAGGTCTTTCAGGTGTAAATGAATCAATATAATAAGTAATGTTATCATATTCACAAGGTATAAAAACAGTAAGTTCATGTGTTAAAAGTCCTTTTTTACCCTCTTTTTTTACTTGTATATGCTTATTCGAATTTGTTATTTCTTCATATTCGGGCTGTAGCAATATTTCTCCTTTGTTATTTGCAATGCCCATCTTATTGTTTTTTAAAATATAAACATTGTCTTTATAGCCATCTTTAATATCCTCAAATTCGGTAGGCAAGATTTGCTTAAAATTACTATCAAGCAAGCCTACTAAATTGCCTTTTTTTACTTTGTAGCCAAGTTTTATTGTCGATATATCATCATATTGACAGGGTAACAGTTCTTTATTATCCAAGTTAATGATGCCATACTTGCCTGCCTTTTCCGCAATAAAGATATTGTTTTCTACATGATTTAATGATTGAAATTCAAAAGGCAGTACCATTTTGCCTGTTTTTGTATTAATTAATCCTACTAAATCTTTTTTTGTAGCTTTTAGCAAATCTATATATTCTGTGCTATAAAAATTGGGTAGTGGTTTATAGCTTTCTGTAAAGTTTATATCATAAGTTTGTTCAAAGCCGTCAAATTCAAAGGCAGTAATAGATTTATTATTTTTGCCAATTAACCCCCATTTTGTGCCTTTTTGCACTATAGCATAGTTGTTTTTGAAAGGCATAATTTCCGTATAAGTAGGGGGGACGATAACCTCTCCGCTTGAGTTAATGTGTCCCCATTTGTTACGTTTTTGCATACCTATTAAATCAGATGGTGTTGCATCTTCAAAAGGAGCGATTGAATCGTAGCCGACTGCTTTTATTTCAAAGTTGTTTATAATGCCCCATTTTCCATTAAATTCAAATGGTTTTACTTCACGTATAGTTTGGTTATAATCTAAGGCAGGCGTGTAAGTGTGATAGACTCGAAACAGTTTGTTTTCAAACTTAGCAGCGCGTGAATACGTATAAATAGTAAGGCTTGCTTCTTTGGCAAAATTATATAAATCAGGTGTTTGGTCAGTTGGGTTTTCGATGTCTTGCCATTTTTCTATTGCCCAAAAATCGCTTGGGGCATTGTAAAAAATCTCGGCGTATTGAGTGGGTACAATCAGTTTATTTTGGTTTGTAACATCTATTACACCCCAATTTCCTGTGGCTGAATCTTGTTGCACAAGGCGAAAATGTCCTCCAAACAAAGGCGATATGCGGTAATAAGCTGTTATAAGTGGCTTGCCTGCCTTGTCGAAAAGCATCTGCGCCCCCGAAGTACAAGTAGCTAAAAGCGTGCCTGTGGGTTCTATGTCTATTTTTTTGTATCGGGGAGGCAAGACAAACTTACCTGTGCGGTCTATAACCCCATAAACCTCGTCACTATATTTGGTGGCAACCGTTCCAAAAGCAACCCCGCACATATCGGGTACTAAAACGGTGTCTATTGCTTCGCCCTCTTGAGCAGGTGTATAAGGCTTGCCTACCACCGCCAAGCCTTGTTTAAAAGGGGTAGCCTGCCGTACAAATTTATGGGCAGAAAGGTCAATGACTACTTTTCCTTGCTTGTCTATGTATTGTACTGAACCTATGATGCCATCAGGAAAATCAAGTTCACTGCCTACGCCCTCATTAATAATTTCACCATTTTTGATGGCATACGCCAACCCTTCGCTGAACGCGCTAACCACTGTATATTTATTTTCTAAATTGGTTATTACTACACCTTTTGGATTGATGAGGCTAATATTTTTGTTTTCCACTGTTTGTACAATAGCCACACCTTCATGAAAATGAGTGGCATTTTCATACATAGGCTGTATAATAGTTTCGCCTTTTGTATTGATATAACCAAAAGCTTTACCATCATGAAACCTCGCTAAGCCTTCTGAAAACGGACTATAAGATGCCTGTTCCATATATAAAAAGGCTTTACCATTTTTATCAAAATAAACATGCTCTTGTCTGTCGCTATGAATAATACCAAGAAAAGTGCCGTCAGTTGCTTCTTGTATATTAGTAAATATATGTGGCACAATCAATTCGTACGTGGCAGAATTTAGCAATCCGACGAGTCCACTACCATTATTTGAAGTAATGAGTTTAGATTGTGCGAAGCCCGAAAGACTTAAGGTAACAAGCAAGAGAAGATAAAAAAATTGCATGGCTTACTATATTTAATCGTTCAACTATGCAAAGATAATAATTTGATAGTATTTTACTCGTTTTCTTAAGATTTTTTGCTGTAATGCTGATATATAAAAAAATGCCATCTGCAATTTTATAGGAAATTCAAAAAAAAACTCTATTTTTGCATTTTCCTAAGCAACCTGCCAAAACCAACGTAAGTATATGATAGACTTAGTCGAAACGCAAAGGCTGAAAGACGCTATTGAGGAAACGCCTACAAAATTCAGAAGTATTATAGAAGACACTGATCTTGCTATATGTATTACTACTCAAGAAGGCAACTTTTATGCTGTAAATAACAATTATTGTAAGTTGTACGGTTATGAGCGCGAGGAGTTGGTAGGCAAGAGCTTTTTGATAGTAGTGCCTCCTGTAACACAGCAAGAACTTAGCGACCTTCATGATAAGTTTATTGACGCTCGAATTGAGCTTTTTCGTACTTGGGAAGTGCAACGAAAAGGTGGCGAACTTATAAGAATAGGTGTGGACGCAGGTTATACAGACAAAATAAATGGAGAACCCCAAAAACTAACCTTTGTAAAAAGAATATCACAATAAATGTTAAAAACTATAGCTATCTTTAGCAGTGCAGGAAGTGCTGTTTTTTGCTTATACTTTACGGCAGTATATGTCATTTGGGGTAATCCCTTTTTAGACAATCCTAAATCAGTCGATTTCTTTATATACCTTTTAGCGGTAGCAGGAGGGGTTTCTTACTACCGTTATAAGGTGGCAGGCAAGGAAATGGGCTTTTTGGGCGGATTTGGTGTAGGCATGGGCACTACTTTGTGTATGGTGATTGTGTCTATTTTATTTGTCTACCTATTTACAAGTAGCCTTGTCCCCAATACCTTACAAGCGCATATTAAACAACGAATAGGCTATTTTGAAACCAACAAGAAGGCTATGGTACAGCATTTAAATGAGCAGATAACCAAAGCAAAAGAAAATCCAGAGAAAATAACAGGCGAGAAAATTTACAACGCGCAAATCCTTGTCTTTCAACGCCTTACAGCTTGGGACATGGCAGTCTATGAGGCAGGCAAGTTGTTAGTCGGCTTTATTATTAGCTTAGTAACCGCCGCTCTTTTGCGGAAATGAAACACTCATTTAGCTCATATTTCTTGGTTTTATCCAATAATTTTACCCTTTCGTGTATATTCTACAAGAAAAAAAGAAAAAAAAGGATATATACACCCTAAAAAACAAAACACTTCAGGCGAAGGTTCGTTTATACGCATATATACGAATAAATATTCATAACACCCTTAAAAACTGAAAAAACAACATGAAAGCTCTTGGCAATCACATCTTAGTCGAGTTTTATGACTGCGACAAACAAATCATGAATGATGCACCTTTTATTGAGAAGGTCATGAATGAAGCCTCGTTATTAGCAGGGGCGACAATAGTGGGAAGTCATTTTCACACATTTAGTCCTCATGGTGTAAGTGGTGTAATCGTGATTGCAGAGTCGCACCTTTCTATTCATACATGGCCTGAGTATGGTTATGCCGCCGTTGATATATTTACGTGTGGAGATGTTTTAGACCCAGAGGTTGCTTTCCATCACTTGAAAAAACATTTTCAAGCAGGTAGTACTTCTACCATCGAAATGCGTCGCGGGCAATTACATGACATCGAAGACCTACGCCACAAAGTGCAAGAGGCTGACCTTGCAACAGCGTAATAAACGAGGTTGCAAAACACCGATAACTAACCAAAATAAGTCTATACTGTGTGAAATAGTATAGGCTTTTTGTGGTATAAAAATACTTGCCTACCTTCCACTTTTAAAGTCAATTCTCATGCATCTACTACTCATTCGCCATGCTGAAAGCGAAGCTAATACCAAATTACACCTTGTTGGTGGGCAATTAAATGAAGTGCCGCTTACGCCTAAAGGTATTACGCAAGCCGAAGCGTTAGGTAAACGATGGGTACGCGAACAAAGAAAATTGGCTGAAGTGCATAGTTCTATCGCAGTTCGAGCTTCGCACACTTGCCAAATTGCCTGCCAAGCACTCGGCTTTGATAGTTCCAACATTCAATATACAGACACCTTGGTAGAAATATCGCAAGGCGAATGGACAGGCAAGCTCCGAAATGAAGTCTATAATCCCGAAACTATAGCCCTGATTGCCCAAAATCCATACGGATTTAAAGCACCAAAGGGTGAGTCGCAACAAGAAGTGGAGGAAAGGGCTTGGGGCTATCTCGAAAAGCATATTTTTAGCAAAACATGGCAAGATGAAACCATAGCCGTTTTTGCACACGGAATAGTGATAAAGTGTATCATTAAGCGTATGCTAAACTCCTCGCCTGCCATGACATGGAAAATCAATATTGAAAATACCGCTATGACTGCTTTTCACCTCAAAGAACAAGGTTGGTTTATGGAATATGTAAATGATTTTGCACACCTAAACGCCTCATAAATAAAATAAATATCTTGTAATATGACTCGATTAAGCGTAAATATAAACAAATTTGCAACCTTGCGCAATGCTCGTGGTGGCAATAATCCAAACTTATTGCAAATAGCTCAAGATTGCGAACGATTTGGCGCACAAGGAATTACGGTACACCCACGCCCAGACGAACGCCATATTCGTTACCAAGACGTAATAGAATTAAAGCCTATACTTACAACCGAATTTAATATTGAAGGCTACCCCGATGAGCGATATATGCGCCTGATACAGGAAATAAGACCTGCACAAGCTACCATCGTGCCTGATAAAGCTCACGTTGTCACTTCAAACGAAGGCTGGGATACTGTAGGGCAGGCAAGCTTTTTACAAAATATAGTAGCTCAATTGAAAGCATGGGGCGTGCGTGTTTCAATTTTTGTAAATCCTATAACGGCTATGGTGGAAGGGGCAGGCAAGTTAGGAGCTGATTGTATAGAGCTTTATACAGGTATGTATGCCGATGAATATACGCAAAGCCCTCAAAAAGCCATACAAAATTATGTTGAATCTGCTAAAATAGCTCAAAAAATAGGCTTATTTGTAAATGCAGGACACGACCTTAGTTTGGAAAACCTACGCTATTTGAAACAACATTTGCCTCAATTAGACGAGGTTTCTATAGGTCACGCTTTAATTTGTGATGCCATTTATTTAGGTTTAGAAAATACTATTCAAGGCTATTTGAGAGAATTGAGCCTATAAACATTGTTTCCCTCTTAAAATTATACACTAAACCCAAGAAAAACTGCTTCTATGGAAAATGACCCTGAACTTAACGGAAAATATTTAGGAAGTATCACACAAGAGTTTGTGAAAATTGCTAACATCTTGCGCGAGGCTTCGTATCAAATGCGAAAACGGCAAATTTCAAAATTCCCTATTTTCCCTATTTCAAAAGAACCACTCAATATTGGGGCTGTCTTGATAGGACGTGCGCAAGGTTTGCAAGAATGGGATTGTTATATTTCGTTTCTTGAGCAGTTTATGGAAAAAGGACTTATAGAAGACGAAGCCTATTTTCAGGCAAGTTATAAAACACCTGATGAGTTTTGTTGTCTTTTTGTAGTTGATACAGCGCAAAAATTTACTAATTTTGTTTTTATTCCTTTTCCCGAAGATGACGAGCAACAAGATTTTGTAAGCTAAGAATATAACAAACAACTTGCCTACCAAAGCAGGCAGGCAAGTTGTGTAAATGGTATGCTTATTTCTTCATCATAGCTGCCACATCAATAAACGCGCTACTGCCACTTCCTTGTACAACAGGCATCACACCATTCCACTTTTCGATAGCTTTGAGTTGCAATAAGCGGTCATCTAAGGCTTGTTGCAATAATTTTTGAGCGTCTGCTTCGCCTGCGGCGCGTTCGCGTGCTTGTTCTGCTTCTGTTTTGATGCGCTCAAGGTCGTTGCGAGCGGTCAGGGCTTTTTGTTTGGCTACTTCTTTCGACTCAATAGCACGGTTAAATTCAGGCGAAAAACTAAAATCTACAATTGAAAAATCGCTTACAATAATATAATTAAGGGCTAATCGTTTTTTGATATAGTTTGATACATCTTCTTTGACTTGTGGGCGTTTTGTTATTAATTCCTCAGCTGTATAATGAGCTGTAGTAGATTTTATAGATTCCTGAATAGTAGGTTCTATGATACTTGTATGATAATCCAGTCCTAGTTTTTGATAGATTTGAGTAGCTTTCGTACTTTCTATTTGAAAATTAAGGGCTACCTTGCACGTTACATTTTGCAAGTCTTTGGACGATGCAGTGGCATTGGCTTCCAATTTTTGAATACGGGTGTTCACAGTTACCACAGAGGTTGCAAAAGGAATGATAAAATGTGTCCCTTCAGGTAATGACGCGCTTTGTGTTGCCCCCATACGCACTACCACACCCACCGAGCCAGGGCTTACTACCGTAATAGACATGAACGATAAGAGTAACAAGCCAAGTGCTATTACACCTGCAAGTATGACAAATGATTTTTGCATATTTTTAAAAGGATTAACTTTTGCACAATGGTATGCATTTTTTTTTGTTTTTCCAAAAAATACACGTACATTTGTAATGTTTTACACAAAAACAAGTATATTTGGTAGGCAAGTATAAACCAAACTTGCCTGCCCAACTATAATAAACTGACTATCAATATATTATGGCACAATCACTTAGTCTAATCCTTGACTTGCAACATTACAAACGCAAGTTCTACATAAATCAATTGCTTAAAGGCGTATTGATATCTGTTGCTATTTTGTTGAGTGTGTATATTTCTTACAATACTTTAGAATATATAGGGCGTTTCAGCTCAATGGTTCGTGCCTTTTTCTTTTTCTCGTTTCTAATCGCGTTGGGGACAGTAGGCGTAGTTTGGATATTGACCCCTATTACAAAACTATTACACCTAAATAACCCACTTACTGATGAGCAAGCGGCGCGACAGGTAGGCAAGTACTTCCCACATATAGATGATAAATTGCTTAATACCTTGCAGTTACATCACAGTGCAGAGCAAAACAGCCTTATTCGAGCAAGTATCCAACAGCGAACTAAGGAGTTGGGTGTAGTAAAGTTTACAGACGCTATTCAATATTCAGAAAATAGACGTTATTTACGCTTTGTATTGATTCCAATACTATTTTTGGGATTTGTATATATGATTGCGCCTAATTTATTCAGCGAATTATTTACCAAAAGTTCGGGTAGAATTATTCGCTATAATGAATCTTTTGCTGAACCTGCCCCTTTTAGCTTCACGATAGAGAATAAAAAGATGCAAGCCTTTAAAAATGAAGACTTTACGCTTAATCTTAAGCTGGCAGGGCGTGCTATTCCTACGGAGGTTTTTTTGGTAACGGCTGGACGCAGATACAAAATGTCGAAAAATGAAACAGGACAGTTTTCTTATGATTTCCCTAAAATACAAAAAGGAGTAGATTTTCGTTTTGAAGCTGCAGGCTTCTATTCAAAAGATTACGACATCAAATTATTGGAGCGTCCTTCATTGGCTACTTTCCATGCAAGCCTTAATTACCCCGCCTATCTTGGCAAACCAGCCGAAAAATGGAACAACATTGGCAACCTCGTTGTACCTGAAGGCACACAAATTAAATGGGACTTTCAAACTAATAAAGCCGATAAGGTTTCTCTTATTTTTAATGAAAATAAAGATACAGTCGCCCTTAAACCCGCCTCAACTGATAACTTCAGCTATCAGTCACAAATTCGTGCTTCCCAAAATTATCAAGTGCGTTTGGAAAATACACACAGCTACAACAAAGAACCTATCCAATATTATATCAATGTAATTCCTGACTTGTATCCAAAAATTAGTATGCAAGACTATCGCGATACAGCTGTCTATAATTATATCAGTGTGGGTGGGAGTATTTCAGATGACTATGGGCTTTCCTCGCTTAAAATGTTTTATCGTGTAGTGCGCAAAGATAAAGTCGCCAACTTCCAATCCATTAACGTGCCTATGGAGGGCGACCAATCTATCCAAAATTATTACTATCAATTAAGTTTAGGAGAGCTAAACCTCGAACCAGGCGATTATGTAGAATATTATACGCAAGTATGGGACAATGATGGCGTGAACGGTGCAAAAAGTACCAAGTCCGTTTCTTCTCAATTTCGTATTCCTACTGCTTCAGATATGCAAAAAGAAATAGATGCGAGTGTACAAAGTACGGAAAAGCAAATAGATAAGACCATGAAAAAAGCACAAGAATTACAGAAAAATATAGATAAGATGGAGAAAAAACTAGTGAACAAAGACCGCCTCGACTACCAAGACAAAAAGAACTTAGAAGAAATTATCAAAAAACGCGAAGAGCTGGTAGAAGAAGTCAAAAAATTGCAAATGCAAAACAATGAACTAAACGAAAAA
>JAYTNK010000446.1:0-2920 GCA_043748375.1 Cytophagales bacterium | reverse complement strand
GCAGCAGAACTTGGCATGAATGCTAAACTCGCTAAACGCGCTGGTTTATTGCATGATATAGGCAAAGTATATCCCGAAGACTTGGAATTGCCACACGCTATAGTAGGTATGCAACTCGCTCAAAAGTATAAGGAGAATGCCGAAGTTTGTAATGCTATTGGCGCACACCATGATGAAATAGAAATGACTGCCCTTATTTCCCCACTCGTACAGGCGTGTGATGCTATTTCTGGCGCAAGACCTGGCGCAAGACGCGAAGTAATGGAAGCTTATATCAAACGCCTAAAAGATTTGGAAAGCCTTGCTGTTTCGTTCAATGGTGTGAATAAATGTTATGCGATACAAGCAGGACGCGAACTCCGTGTTATCGTAGATGCAGATAGTATCACAGACGCACAAGCAAGCCAACTGTCTTTTGATATTTCCCAAAAAGTAGAACGCGATATGCAATACCCTGGACAAATTAAAATAACTGTCATTCGCGAAATGCGTGCAGTGAGTTATGCGAAATAGCTATCTCTTTTAAGCGTAAAATGTCTGAAAAAACCTTTTCCCTTTCTTATTTTAAGAAAAGGAAAAGGTTTTGGTTGTCTAACAATTTTTGTGGAGACGTTTTTTGGGTAGGGGCAATCCCTTGTGGTTGCCTTTTTGTAAGACAACATCTTTATTTTGCCTAATTTTTAGGATGTTTATAGCACAAAATGTGTTATAATAGCAAGGGCAACACAAGGGATTACCCTTTTTGCAAGGTAATATTTCAATTTTCTCCATTTTTAGATACAATTAGATAATAAAATGGGCTAAATCAGAAAGGGCAACCACAAGGGATTGCCCTACACCTATTACCGCCACAAAAATTGTCAGAGAACCAAAACTTATTATTTTGTACAGTATCAGTTTATGTGCATAAAAAGAGCCTCCAAAAATTTTTGGAGGCTCTTTTGTATTTGGTGAGGTATATGTTTCTAAGCACCTTTCAAAGCTTCTGCTCCACCCACGATTTCGAGGATTTCTTTGGTAATAGCCGCTTGACGGGTTTTGTTATAGATAAGTTGTAGTTCTTTCACGAGTGCTTCTGCATTATTGGTAGCGTTGTCCATAGAAGTCATACGTGCGCCTTGTTCGGAAGCGTTAGAGTCTAATATGCTTTTATAAAGTTGCACTTTTAGGCTTTTGGGTATCATTTCTTCAATAATTTCCTCTTTTGAAGGCTCAAAGATGTACTCGGTTTTATC
The DNA here is from genome assembly GCA_043748375.1 of Cytophagales bacterium. Classification (GTDB taxonomy): domain Bacteria; phylum Bacteroidota; class Bacteroidia; order Cytophagales; family Microscillaceae; genus RDXI01. The sequence continues at coordinate 1,685 of JAYTNK010000446.1, read as the reverse complement.
TTGTTTCTTATTACCTTGCTTGTTTACTTCTAATTCAGTAGGCAATACAGGTAAAAATTGTTGGACTCTTACAATTTGCGTAAGTACGTTTTTAAATTCATTGTAAACTACTTCTACACGGTCAAACTCACCTTGTGTAAATTGTTGAAGTATATACTCGCCTACCGCCTTTACTTTTTCGAAGCTAAGGTTTTGGAATGTACTGATAAAGTCAGGGATAACTTTGTAACCTTTGCGCGTGAGTGAGTCTGCGCCTTTGTTGCCTATACACAAGAATTGTACGTTGCCTGCTTTTAGTTGTTGCGCATAACGCTCTTGCACAATGGCAAGTGATGCTTTTACAATGTTGGCATTAAAAGTACCACAAAGCCCTCTATCAGAAGTAATAGGCACAATAAGTACTTTATTAGGCTCGCGTTGTGCGGTATAAGTAGAGCCTATATTGGTGTCCATGTTTGCCGAAAGGTTGGCGATAATCTTTTGCAAACTTACAGCGTAAGGGCGCATCTGCGTAATAGCATCTTGTGCTTTGCGCAACTTAGCTGCCGAAACCATTTTCATGGCTTTAGTTATCTGTTGAGTAGATTTTACGGAGTTGATGCGGGTACGTACTTCTTTTAAATTCGCCATGATATGTCGATTATTTTGATTTATATGTTAGCTTGCCTTCAACAAGTCCGCAAAAATAAGGCAAAAGTGTTTATTGCGCAAAACATTTTGGAAAATAAAAAATAGACTTGGGAAAGATAAAGCTAAACTATTTATTATCAGCTTTTTATAAAATATAAAAGCACACAAATCATAAAAAACGAGCTTTTAGCTCGATAGTAGGCAACATACAGCTTTCTTGCCTGCCAAACCAACGATAGCGATTGCTCGCTATGCGTGTGTAAATAGGGTTACGCAGAAATTTAGGGAACAAGATAAAGGGAAAAAATACGCGCCAAATACCGCCCAAATCCCATAAAATATACAAAACGGCAGACGACTTGATATAATATTTATCGCCACGAATATAAACAACGGTGTTAAAGTCTTGGGTAGGCAAGGCAAATTTCTGTAGCAATGCCTGCCCTTTCTCGGCTTGGAGGGCTGAAAAATAAATACGTTTTTTTTTATCGCGTTTTATAATAAACTGTACACTGTTGTTGCAAAGATTACAAACACCATCAAATAACAAAACATTCATATACGGGTTGTTTAGTTGAACTGTATCTATTAGACTTCTTGCGAAAGTGTTTTTTAGAAGCCTCACACCCTACCCTCTCTCCATTTTGAGAGAGGGAAAAGGTACTTTCGCAGGAAGTCTATTGTTAAAACGTCTTTTAGGTCGTAATTTTGTTAGATTTTTCGTTGTAGCGACATGCTACGACTGCAAAATTCACCTCATTTCACGCCAAAACACGCACCTTTACTGCCGAAAAATCCAACCAAACAACCCCATACGCAAAGTGCGAGTTTTTTTGAGTAGCAAATTAGCTGTTTTGTCCTTTGTGAGTGGCATCTGCTACTCACAAAGAAAACCTACCACAAAGTTAGTGCTTTCTGTAACTAATCTAAGGGAAAAACAAGTGTTTTTTTCATGTCATACTCAAAATATACCTTAACTGCCCTATCTTTACACCATGCAAATAGAAACCTTTTGTATCCATCGCCAAAATATCCATAAAACACAATGGGCAAGC
>JAYTNK010000445.1:0-9386 GCA_043748375.1 Cytophagales bacterium | reverse complement strand
ACAATTCAGAAAGCGATTGTGCCTTACCAACAAAAACGAGATGAGCTATTGCGTGATTATTTTGTAATTTATAGACCACGTGATGTGGTATCTGGCGATTTTTATTGGTTGAATAAAGTAGGTGATAGCGTATTTCTTGCTGTGATTGACTGCACAGGACATGGCGTACCTGGCGCATTTATGACTATGATTACTAATAACTTGTTGGATAAAGTCGTGCGCGTATGGGATATTTATAGCCCTGCCGAGATATTAAACCGCTTGCATGGAGAAATAGAAGTAGTATTGCGTCAAAAAGAAACGGAAAATAATTATGGCATGGATATGTGTATCATGGTTTCTACACCACAAACCAATGATACATTCAAAATAACCTTCGCAGGTGCGAAACAAAATGCTTACTATATTCCAAAAGATAAACACACGATACAGGTTTTAGAAGGCAAACGCAAATCTATTGGAGGATACCAACGCGCTGATATCATATTTGAGAATACAGAAATTATTTTGGAAAAAGGCAGTCAAATTTATCTCACAACTGATGGCTATATGGATCAAAATGATATAAAAAGGAAACGCATGGGCGAAAAAGGCTTTATTAATTTTCTCACCCAAATACATACCGAAAGTATGCCTACACAAAAAGAAAACCTTATTAAACACTTGTATAATTATATGCAAGATACCGTTCAGCGTGATGATATTTTGGTCATGGGTGTAAAGTTATAAAATAGACTTCCTGCGAAAGTACCTTTTTCCTCTCTCAAAATGGAGAGAGGGCAGGGTGTGAGGCTTCTAAAAAACACTTTCGCAAGAAGTCTAATACACATTAAAAATCTAATTCGTAAAAAATAATTAGTATGAAACCCCTTACAGACCTTGCTGTGTTACAAACAGCCGAAGATTTAATGTTCAAAAATGGACAAACGACTACCCTTGATGTAAAAAATGCGCTCAGATTACAAAACTATGAGGCAATGCAAAATGAGGTTTCCGCTCGTATGGAAAACCTTTGTAGGCAAGAGTCGTGGCAAACCAATAACGGAGGAGCTTATCGTATTTATAAACCAGCTCTTGATACCATAGAAACCATGCAAGCGTATTGGGAATTAGCGACACAAAAAATATTTTGGGAAATAAAAATAACACAAAATAATGTGCAACTCGTAACAGGACAAATCGCAGATGACGGACAGACACAAACACTCGCCTACCGAAGCAACCGCGAAGCCATAAGACAAGGGCAACTGTTAATGCAGGAAAAGCGACAAGAAGGCTATCAGCCCGCCAAAGACAGCCGTTTGCCACTTGCTATAAGACAACACTTTCAAGATTATTTTGGTAAAACACTTGCCACTGTACGCCTTGCCTACTATGGGGCTTCGCAAGCGCGCACACGTGAAGTACGCTTATTTTGTGATGGAGAGGAACAACAAGGCAAACAAGAAGAGTCCAGGCAAGGTGGGTACGAATTTGAATGGCACTTGCCTACCGAAAAAGCCCAACTGCAACACGTATGGGAAAAAGACGTTTGGTCGCCTTTGTACTATCAAACTGTTCCTGTAGCGTGCTTAGGCGAAAAAGTCGAATATAAAAATTTTGTAGATAGTCAATCCGTAACACCCTTAAAAATTTTGCAAGAAATGGCGTGGAAACCTACGCATTTCTTTGAAGTAAAAAAAAGCTTGCTTTTTCAAGCTAAACTCACTTTTAGTGATGACACTATTCTTCGTGTGAATCGATATGAATCAGTTTTCGCAGAAAAAAATAATACACGCCAGCCTTCAGCCAGTTTTTGGGCAACTGTCCAACGTTTTTTGCAATAAACAAAAAAACATTATCTTTGCAAAACAACAACCACATAAGGAAAGTTACCATTTAAAAGTACTAAAAATTTATATAATCATGAAAGAGGATATTCAGAAGTTGCTCGCAAATTTGTTTGGTATGACTAAGGATAGTTTAAACACGACCAACATTACAGCTGCTAGTAATCTTAAAAATGCAACACCCATTAGCATAATAAAACCCGACCTTGATACACACATATATAAAAAAATACAAAAGTCATTAGAAAGTTCGAATGAATACGTATTGATGAAAACGTTTCACAAAAACTTTTTTATTCCATTTATAAACCAACACAGCAGTTTATTTTCTGAACAACGCTTCCCTTTTTTACGCCAACATTATGAAATTAAATCGATTACTAAATTAATTCTTTCCCAGTTACACGCCTACTTATATGCGGATAAAGATATTTTTTTAGCCTATATGGAGTGGATACCTCCGCATTTTAAAAAGGCGATGCAAATTATCATAGAACAAGGAGAAATCCATGTGAACGAACTAAAAGAAGCGTGTGGGTATGACCCCATATCATATAACACAACAAATGGTTATAATAGCGATAAAGCAGAAGTCCGCGAGGAGATACGCATGTTATTTCTTCACAAAGCTTGTCAAAAAAACTACAGCTATAACACGCCTACCGCTAGTAAAAATGAGAAATATATAACTCGTTTTTCACACGTTTTTACATTACATCCCGAAATATTGCACGAGGTGCGTATGTATTTGCCACGCCCTGTGTGTGCCTTACTTAACCCTATAACGCTTCCCGAAAATACACAGGTTTTTCAAAGTGAGGAAAACTTATTCACTTTGTTAGATTATTCCATCACTTACATAGAACAAGGTAAACTTGAACTAACCAAAACAGGTAAAATTAGTATTCCTCAAATAGCTAAGATGCAAAAATTCTTAGGTATTTCAGAGTTTTTTCCCACTGTGCATGATAAGGAATTGGCAGGGCTTAGAACGAATATGTGGGCAAATTTGCTATGCACGTACGTAATGCCTAATTTCTCACACAATACGCTTGATAAAAATATGCTACAACTTGAGCCTATAGCCTTAGCAAAAAAATTACTGCTCGGCTATATAAGTACGCATATAAAAAGCCAACACTTTATGTTGCATCTTAATGGCTCTATAGGTATTGAAACAAGTTATCAAGCCTCAGTTTGGGAGTTTTTTAAAAAACTGAATCAGGGAGAATGGATTCATATAGACAATATTTGGCATAGCATTGTCTATGACAACTCTTTGCCTACCCCTACCAATATGTATGATGCACAATACATGAGCATTAAAACGGCTAAACATTATTTGAATGTAAATTATGCCAATTATACAGTACTAATTGAAAAACCCATTTTTTATAGTAACTTATTTATCCTTGCCTCGCTTGGTATGATAGACCTCGCGCTTGACGAAATAAAAGACAGCCAATGGGCAGAAGATAATAATTTACTCGAAAAATATATAACACCACTCGACGGCTTGGTAGCTATACGCTTAACCGCTTTAGGTGCGTTCATGTTGGGCAAAAACACCGCCTATACTGTAGATAAAGTAGAAGATGAAAATGTACAATTAGACGAAAATAGCTTGTATATTTTCTACAATGGCAATAATCAACCCCTGCGCTCAATTATACAACAAACGGCACGCTCTGCAGGTACAAATTTGTATAAAGTAGATTATGAAACCGTACTTGGTGATTGTGCCAATCATAAACAAGTGCAATCCAAAATAAATATTTTTCAAAAACTGCTCTCGAATAACCCACCTAAAATCTGGAAGGACTTTTTTCAAAGTTTACAACAAAAATCTTATCAACTCAAAGATGAGAATGATAATTTTCGGGTGTTTCGCCTTCCGCAAAACCCAGAACTTATCAATCTCATAGCACGCGAAGCCTCTCTCAAAAAATACATCTTAAAAGCGGAAGGCTACATGGTGCTTATTCGCAGGCAAGATGTTTCTAATGTCAAAAAACAACTGAAAAACTATGGTTTTTTGGTGGACTTCTTAACAAGTGAAGTTTAAAGGAACTAATTGCGCTAATTTTTGTTAATTTAGGGGGCAGGCAAGTGTTTGTCTTTTAGCAACATTTATGAAAACATTTATCGAAGCATACACTGTTAGGCAGGAAAGCACATGGTTTAGTGATTGGTTTGACTCTCCCTACTACCATTTACTATATCGAAATAGAGATGAAAGCGATGCGCAATTCTTTATGGATAATATAACCCGTAAGTTAGGCTTCTTGCCTACCCATGCCCTGCTTGACGTAGCTTGTGGCAAAGGACGACACGCCAAATACTTGAATAGCAAAGGCTTACACGTAACAGGTCTTGACCTTTCAAAAGAAAGCATAGCGGAGGCAGTAACGTATCAAAATGAATCCTTACATTTCTACGTACATGATATGCGCGAGGTTTTCGCCTATCAACAATTTGATTTTGTATTAAACTTGTTTACAAGTTTTGGCTACTTTGAAAGCGAAACTGAAAATCTGAACGCTATTCAAGCTATGGCGAATGCCCTAAAAACAGGCGGAAAATTAGTAATTGATTTTTTCAATCCTTATAAGGTTATCCATGAACTTGTGGCTACAGAAACCAAGGAAATAGAAAATGTTACTTTTCACATTACGCGAAGCGTGCAAGTCGATTTTATTGTAAAAGAAATAATTTTTACTGATAATGGGCAAACATTCCATTTTCAAGAAAAAGTGAAAGCCATTGATTTAGAAGAATTTACAACCTATTGTATGCTTGCTGGGTTGCGCATAGTAGATACTTTTGGCAACTACAAACTTGATTCCTATCACGAACAAACAAGCGAGAGATTGATTATAGTAGCCGAAAAAATATAAATATTAAAACCCATAGACTTTTAATTTTTCTAAAAGGTGTGGGATTTCTGCTTTCATGGCTTTGTACCCTATGGCATATACCTCTGCGGCTTTATACATATTGGTAGGCGAGCAGTGCCCAAGCTCTGTCGGCTCAAGCCCAAAGTCAAATTTAGCCAAATTCATTCTCGAACTATTGTGCAATACTAAATTGAAGCAACGTTTTATCAAGGTTCGCAAGCCTTTCACAGGTCTTGTAGGGTCAAAAGCGTTCGTATGTATGCCTATAGTGAAGTCGCAATGCGCCACAGGCTCATGAAGCAAACCATTTAGCACGCCACCATCTACCAAAACATAGTCATCAAACCGCATAGGGCTAAACAAAAAAGGCACACACGAGGAGGCTAACAGCGGTTTTATTAAGATACCTTTATTAAAAATAACCTCTACCCCCTTTTGCACATCTGTAGCTGAAACGGTTATAGGTAATTTCAAGCCTTCAAAACTATCATGGGGAAGATGTTGCAAGAGTATGTCGCCCATTTTTTCAAAATTCAAAAACCCAAATTTACCCCAACCCGCTGGGCGGAACAAGGTATTCCATTTCGTTTGGCGTATTAAATCTATAATTTCAAGGGGTGCAATGCCTTGTGCATACAATGCCCCAACTATAGCACCCGCGCTTACCCCTGCTATATGTGTTGGATAAATCCCCGCCTCGTTTAAGGCTTGTAAAACACCTACATGGGCTATGCCACGCGCGCCGCCGCCTGATAAACTAATGCCTATAGTCATAATTTTAAGATATTGCTACTTTAGATGCAAAGTTAAAGTATGTAACGCGCTTACCCAAATCAGTTAGGGTAAAATTTTACTTGCTGTATTATTTTAAGCGATAGGCAACTATCGATAGGGACATCGCCCGCTGCCGAAGTTACAAAAACATTATCGCTGAAAATAATGCAGAAGGAAAAACATGGACAAATAGAAACACAAGTTTCACTATAAAAAAGCCCTTGCCTGCGCTTTCGTAGGCAAGGCGTTAATCTGTAAAAAATATACATCAAAAATCTAATTGTGAAGTAAATCGCGTATATTTGCTAAAATTATGAGGTATAACGCTATTTTTCTACTATTATGCAAATTTTAGATACTATCAATCACTTGGAAGAACCACAAATACTTTTGTGGGAAAATAACAATCAAGATGTAATGCCTGTTTTTATAGCAGAAACAAGCGAGGTAGCGGCTATTCAAGTCGAAAAACCACTAAAAAAAACTAATATAAATTTAGAAAGCAGAAGGTATATTGGTAATAAAAACAAATTAAGTAGCTGGATTTTTGAAACCATAGCGCAACAAACAGCAGATTGCCATACTTTTTTTGATGTATTTGCAGGAACAGGTACTATAGCCAAACAAGCTGTTCAATCCTTTGATAACGTAATAGTAAATGATATTTTGTTTTCCAATGAAGTTATTTACAAAGCATTTTTTGAAAAGAGCCTTTGGGATAAAGAAAAAATAACGGCTATTTTAAATACCTATAACGATATAAATACCTTAGAGCTAACAGAAAATTATTTTTCAGAAAATTTTGGCAATAAATTTTTTGATTATCAAAGTGCTAAATTGATTGGTTATATTCGGCAAGATATTGAAGACCGTTATAAAAACATACCCAACGAAATTAATGAAAAAGAGTATTGTATTTTATTGGCAACTTTAATTTATAATATAGATAAAATAGCCAATACTGTAGGACATTTTGATGCCTATATTAAAAAGCCTATTCGAATACAAAAATTACAGTTGAGGCTAATAGAAACACTTGATGTTGAAAATATACGCATTTTTAGAAAAAATGCCAATGAATTAGTGCGACATATCAAAACAGATATTGCCTATATAGACCCACCATACAACTCACGCCAATATAGCCGTTTTTATCATATTTATGAAAATTTAGTAAAGTGGGAAAAGCCTGAACTTTTTGGCGTTGCGCTCAAACCCACTACTGAAAATATGAGCGTATATTGTACTGTAAAAGCTAAAGAGGCTTTTGCCGATTTAGTCGAGAATATAGAGGCTGCCTATCTAGTAGTTTCCTATAATAATACATACAATTCTAAAAGTAATTCCTCTGAAAATAAAATAAAAATAGAAGAAATAGAAGCTATCTTAAAAAGAAAAGGCGAAACACAAGTTTTTGAATGTGCACATAAATATTTTAACACAGGAAAGACTACGTTTGATAATCATAAAGAGTTTCTTTTTATTACAAAAGTTAATCAAACTCAAAAACCAGTCAAAAATTTACGATCCCCCTTATTTTATGTAGGAGATAAGTTTAAAATTATACCTCAAGTTAAAACGTTTTTTCCTTCAAAAATCAATAGATTTATAGAACCGTTTACAGGCGGAGGCTCTGTTTCCTTAAATGTAGAAGCAAATCAATATATGCTTAATGATATTGATAAATCTGTTTACCAATTACATCAATTCTTACTAGAAAATGCTACGAATGAAACATTTTTTTGCCAAATAGCTGATTTAATTGATTTTTATGGCTTATCAAAATCTTACAAAGAAGATATAGTGCCTGCCATAATGAAAGAAGAATTTGTAAAAACTTACTATGCTCAATTTAATAAGAATGCTTTTCAAAAGTTGAAAAATGATTTTAATGACAACCAAGAAGATACTTTTTTATTGTATTTATTGTTAATTTATGGGTTTAATAGAATGATCCGTTTTAATGGAAAAGGGCAATATAATTTACCTGTAGGTAATGTGGATTTTAATAAAAATGTGATAGAAGCTTTACATAATTATTTTGAATGGACAAAAAACAAACAAGTGAAATGGCATAATTTAGATTATATAGAATTTTTAAATAAATTTGAATTTAAAAAAAATGATTTTATTTACTTAGACCCCCCTTATTTAATTACTTTTAGTGAATATAATAAACTTTGGAATGAAAATAAAGAATTAGAATTAACGTGTTATTTAGACTATTTAAATACAAAAAATGTGAAATTTGCTGTTTCAAATGTTACCCATTATAAAGGTAGAGAAAACACTATTTTTATAGAATGGGCAAAAAAATATAATATGCATACTATCAAAAGCAATTACATCAGTTATCACGATAATTCTATTAAAAATTTTCACGAAGTTTTAATTACAAACTATGGCAGAATCTAAATATAAGCCACTACTTTTTACAACTACTATGCGCAGCCCTGAACGGCTAAAGATTTTTTTGAATATATTTTATGTGTATGATGGAGATATTTTAACTTCGAAAATCATGGACACAATAGCCAAATTGCTCATTCAAAAGGGTTTATATCAACCTACTAAACACAGTGATTTAGTAAAAAGTAAGTGGAAAGATGAAATAGAATTGACTGAACAAGAAACCGAAACAGTCTTTTTAAATAATCCGCAAAGCCACAAAGAGGCTGGGTTTGCTGAAGGATGGGCATCAAGATTTGATACTTGGTATAAATTAGCCAAAGAATTAGGTTTTGTTTACTATTGGCAAAATGAGAAAATAGAGTTTTCAGAAAGTGGTAAAATGCTTTTAGATAAAGATAATCCTCAAAATGAGCCTTTAGTTTTTGCAAATGCTTTTGCTAAATTTTATAGAAAAAATCCTTTTAAAAAAGTATTAAATGAAAACACCCCTTTAATTTTATTAATTGAAACTATAAAATTATTGAATGAAGATATAGACTTTAATCATGCAGGGATTTCAATAAAGGAACTTCCTATATTATTATGTTGGAAAGATAATAATGCAAAAAATTTATATGTAGTAATAAAAAAATTACGCAAAAAATATGGCTATAAAGTAAGTAACGAAGTTGTCTTAGATATTTGTTATAGTTATTTGGACGATACAAAACGAAATGAAAAATCAATTTTAAGCGATTACCCTGATGATTTTATTCGAAAAATGCGTTTAACAGGGTTAATTTCCGTACGTGGTGGCGGGCGGTTTATTGATATCAATAGCAAAGAATTAGTAGTAATTGATTATATTTTAGAAACTTACAAAAAACATACAACTCATACAACAGAGAAAGATTTTTTTGATTATATCGGAAAAATTGATGCTAATTTAATAACGAGGCACACACTTTATCAAGTAGCAATTAAACCTACAAAAACAGAATTACAAAAATGGGTTGATTATTTTGAATGGGATGTATTAAAAAAAGAATTATTGATTTTAGGTAAAAAAGAAAGTTCCAAGAACGAAGTGTTAAGGATTATTGAAAACCCCTTACGTTTAGAGTTTTTAACTGCTTTGGCTATTCTCAAAAAACTACCTCATGTAGAGGTAAAACCTAATTTCATTGCAGATGATGAGGGCTTGCCTGTAAGTTTTGCACAAGGTGGAAGGGCAGATATAGAATGTTTAGAAAATAAATACACTATTTTAGTAGAAGTTACCCTTTTAACAGGTACACAACAACATATCAGAGAAAGCTATTCTATTCAAAGGCATTTAAATGAATATGTTTCAAAGGGGGTAAGTGCTTGTACTTTATTTATTTCACCAAAAGCATTTGCTGACACTTGCGAACACGCGTCGTTTGTAAAGTTTAAGTATAATCTTGATATAAAAATTTTAGATATTGATTTGTTTGTAAAACAATTAGAAAAA
>JAYTNK010000444.1:0-2116 GCA_043748375.1 Cytophagales bacterium | reverse complement strand
AAATGATTGCATGGGCAGGCGAGGAATTGAAAGAAATCAATCAGAAAGGTGGAACTTTGTTTTACCCTTTTGGTGGAGCCGACTTTCTGCACGCTGCTACGTTCTTTCCTGAATTTGACCAAGTAGTGATGATGGGTTTAGAGCCGATAGGCAATATGCCCGACTTTGACAAAATCGCCAAGAAAGGCACCTTGCCTGCCTACCTAAATAGCATCCGCATCTCATTGGTTACTATTTTGCAATACAGCTTTTTTAGAACCATCGACATGGCAAACGATTTTACAGGGCGCGTTGCGCAAGATGTAGATGGCACATTGCCCGTTTTATTGTTGTTCATGGAGCGAACCAATCACCGCATTATCAATTATGAAAAAGTGGCGATTAGCCCCGAAGGGAAGATAATCAAAGCAAGCGATTCAAAAGAAAAAAACGCTTACATAGGCACAAAAATAATCTATAGGCGCGAGGCAAATCCTGACGAAGCTAAAACATTGTATTATTTTAGCGCAAACTTGTCGAATGACCCTTTTGGCAATTTAGCAGGCTTTAATAACCGCAAAGACCTCAAAGCGTTTATCGAAGGCTTAGATATTACGGCTACTTACCTAAAATCAGCGTCTTATTTGATGTATAATGGTAGTTTCTTTGGGGTACGTGATTTGATTTTAGATAAGTCGAAATATGTATTGCAAGACGATTCGGGTATGCCACTCATAAACTTCAGCAAAAGTAAACACAAATGGGATTTGACTTTCTATGGTGTATATGCAGGGCCTATTTCGTTGTTCTCGAATCGTTGGCAGCAAGATATGAAAGTCGCTTATACTAAAAAAGAACAAGTACGCCCGCTTCCTTTTGGAATTGGCTATCAATATCGTGAGGGTTCTTCCAACTTAATGCTCGCTAAAAAGCAATAATGAAGTTATCCTTTTTTTGGACAATTTCTTTTTACAGCGTCTTATTCATGTGCTTATTGGCATACCTAAGTAGCGGTATTTCGCCAAGTTATGGTGTCTTTTGGGCTTTTTTGAGTTGGACTATCCCTGTGCTTGGCATTTGGCAGGCAAGTATTTTTTGTGTGGTATTATTTGTAGTCTATAAACAAGGCAGGCAGGTAGGCAAGTTGCTATTAAGCGGACTTGCCTGCCTGCTTTTTTTGCCGTTCCTTTTAGCCACCTACAACCCTTTTGGTAACAATCAATTGCCTGAAAAACTTGCTAACAACGCTTTTAGTGTGTTGAGTTACAATGTACGCGTTTTTAATAGTTATGCCGATTTAGAGGCAGAGAAGCCAAATAGTGCGGCGCATATACGCGCATGGGTAGCCAAAAACGAGGCGACTATTCAATGCCTACAAGAGTTTTATCATGTAAAAGACTCGCCTGCCCAAGATATGATACAAGCATTAGCCACGAAACGCGGGTATTATTTTCATGCAGGATTGCCCCATTTATTGGATACGCCTACAGGATATTTTGGTTTAATCATTTTGAGCAAGTATCCTATTATCAAGCGTGGCGAATTGCCTTTTGAGCTTCGCAATTCAAACTATCAAGCGGGTATTTGGGCAGATGTTCTGCGAGGCAAAGACACCATTCGAATTGTAAACGTGCATTTAGAGTCCATCGTTTTGCATGGCGAACAAAGTTGGTCTGCCATAGCCGCGTCTTTATCATACAGTTTTTCAAAGCGTGCCACACAAATAAAACAGCTGACGGATTTTGTGAAAAAAACGCGTCACAAAATAATTTTAGTGGGCGATTTTAATGATTTGCCTTATAGTTATACTTACCAAGCCTTGAAACGCCAACTTTACAATGCGTTTGAGGTATGCGGAGCTGGCTTTGGCTTCACGCATCAGGGGGTAGGCAAGTTTCCAAATTGGTTGCGGATTGACAATCAATTTTATGGCAATGGTTTAACCTGCCTTGCCTACCAAACCGTTCATCAGCAACAAGATAGTGATCACCTGCCTATTATAGCGGTGTATAAATAGCCATACTTCGTTTAGTTTTTATGGTTTATAACGCCAATAGTATGCTTGACACAAAAACGTTTTATATATTAGACTTCTTGCGAAAGTGTTTTTTAGAAGCCTCACACCCTGCCCTCTCTC
>JAYTNK010000443.1:0-3692 GCA_043748375.1 Cytophagales bacterium | reverse complement strand
CTGAAAAGGCAAAAGCGTCATTTGCACAAATACGTTGTTGATAGGGAATATTTTGATGTCGTAAATAAGCCAAAGTTCGTAAACATCTACGGGAATGTCGGGGTCATAGACGCTTTTGATGGCTTCGACTACTTTGTCTTTGAGGTCGGGAATTTCTATAGGGTGCATATTGAAAGCACAACTATTTTTAGGGGTAAAGGGTTTATTTGTAACAAGTAGAATTTACATAACTAAAGTGTGCGAAGGTTTTCAAAGGATTGGTGCAATATTTGTGTTTCGATTTTGATATGAAGAAAATATACATTTTTTGGTTGTGGCTTGCCTATTTGTACACGCCTGATGTGTGGGCACAGAAAGATTCCCTTGTACTGAACACAGAATTTGGACTTTATAATCGCTATATATGGCGAGGCATCAATTTTGGTGACGCGCCCTCTTTGCAAGGGCTTTGCACTGTTTCATACAAAAACTTTGAAATAGGAATGTATGGGGCTAATTCATTGAGTGGAACGGCTTTGGGTTATGCCAATACGATAGAGGTTTTTGCGACTTACAACTACAAAAAATGGTCTTTGACTATAGACGATTATTTCTTTTATGAAGCCTTTGACTCACTGAACCGTTATTTTGATTATAGTAGAAACACGCTTCATTTTTACGAAAGTCGTTTGAAATATACACATGACAAGTTTTATTTGTTGGCAGGTTATTGCTTCTTTAGCCGTGCTTCAGATGATACGAATGGCGTATATGTCGAAGGAGGATATAATTTCAATAAGCAGATAAAATTGGTAGTAGGTGGCATCATAGGCAAAAGTTACCTCAATTTCCATGATAGAGGAGGGGTAACAAATGTAGGGTTGTACTTCAAAAAGCCTATCAAAATAACAGACAGTTTCGCGCTTAATACCCAATTTGCCATCATTGCCAATCCTAACATTGATTTTGTGGCACGCATACAAGGCGTAAGCAGGAATCCGCTTCATTTTTTGATGAGTTTGACATTTTGAGATTTTCAAAATAGGCTTGTTTTTAACAAAACCGATAGCTTTTTTAATAAAAGAAATTATCTTTGCAATATTATAATTTTAGTATGAAAAATAGGCGTTACCGCATTTTGTTCTTTTTGGGTTTTTTATTAGTAATACTATTGGTTGTATTAGGAAGTATTTTATACTCTATTTATCAAAATAATCAGAAAAACCACCTTTTTACAACAAAACTTGCTCAAAAAGAGCAGGCAAAAGGACGCATTGTGTATCTTGATGAAGCCCTGACTATGTCTGCTTTGATGTTTGCTTCTACAGGCGAGAGCATTTGGGAAAAGCGTTACAATGATTTAGTGAAGCAGTTAGATTTAACTCTCGCCTCAGCTAAACAGATATCGCCTGATGCCTTTCAAAACAGAGCCTTTGCGCAAACAGACAGTGCTAATCAAATTTTGATTGGTTTGGAAACACGCGCTTTTGAATTAGTGAAAGAACAAAAAAAAGATAGTGCCTACCAAGTTTTAACAAGTCTTACCTACCAACAAAACAAGCGTATATACAGCGAAGGCATGGTAAAATTAAGCCAATCTATAGACCACATTACCAAAAGAAATTATGAACTGTTAGAGAGAAGCATTTTGTTTGACGCGTTTTATGTGGGGGTAGTGGCGGTATTGTTTTTGATAACTTTTGTGGTATTGATGCGAATAATGTGGAGACAACAAAGTTTGCGCTTTTCCTTAGAAGAAAAAAACCAAGAATTGATTTCAAATGAAGGAAAATTACACCAAAATATAGAAGAAATAGCCACACAACGCGATGCTTTGCAGGGGCTTTCGGACACTCTGAACAAACGCAATGACGCACTTTCGCTCATCAGAAATCAACTGCAAGATATCAACAAAGAATTAGAGGTTAAAATGGGTGCGATTGACAAAACGGTGGGCTACATGGAGCTAAGTTTGGACAGGAAAATATTGCGCATAAACGAAAAATTAGCCTGTTGGTTGGGCTATGATGTGCAAGAAGCTACAGGTCTGCCCCACGAAAAATTGGTGGATAGTAATTATGCAAAATCAGAGGAATATCTCCAATTTTGGAACGGGCTGGCAGTAGGCAAAACTTTTTCAAAAGAATATATGCGCGTTACCCAAAACGATGATAGAATTTGGATATATGCTTCTTACTGCCCTGTTTACAATGTGGCAGGCGAGATAACTCGTATTCTGAAATTAGCCGTAAATATTACGAAAAGTGTAGAACAAACCCACCAGATTTTAGCCTCTGAAGAGGAATTGAAGCAAAACCTCGAAGAATTGCAAACTACACAAGAGAAATTGCAAGAAAAAAATGAAATTCTGTCAGTCAATCAGCAAGAATTAGAAAGAACGATGGCACAACTTTATTCCTTACACCAAACAGAACGTGATACCAATGAAATATTCAGGGTGTTGTTTGAACATTCTACAGATGCCCATCTGCTTTTTAATGATACAGGCATTACCGACTGCAATAACGCCACCATAAAACTATTGGGCTATGAGTCAAAAGAAGCTATTTTAGCCGTTCACCCTGCGGTTCTCTCACCTGAATATCAACCTGATGGGTGCACATCCTTAGAAAAATCTATCGAAATGGACGGTTTGGCGAAGCAAAAAGGGCTTCATAAATTTGAGTGGATTCACCGCAAAGCAAGCGGAATGGACTTTCCTGTGGAGGTTACGCTCAATCCCATCAAAGTAAAAGGAAAAGACACCCTTTTGGTGGTTTGGCACGACCTTACGGAAATCAAAGAGAAAGAAAAAGCATTAGAAAATAGTTTGCAAGAACTCAAAGAAACACAAGACCAACTCATTCACAACGAAAAAATGGCTTCTTTGGGGCAATTAGTGGCAAATGTTGCCCACGAAATTAATACGCCTTTGGGCGCGATTCGTTCTTCAGTGGAAAGCAATAGCCGTTATTTGAAAAAAATATTGGAAACCTTGCCTGCCTTTATGCTGTTGCTCAATGAACAAGAAAAAACAGGTTTTACGGCACTTTTATTCGAAATGTTGCAGGCAAAACCCGACATTCGTTCCACAAGAGAAAAACGCCAACAACGCAACCAAGTTGTCGAGAGTTTGGAGGCACAAGATATCGAAAAAGCCTATGAAATTGCAGAATTTATAGTAGAATTGGGAGTTGATTTTGATACATTTGCGAGTAAGAACTTGCAAAAATCGCCTAATTTTTACCAAATTGTAGAAATGTTGAGTCAAATAACTACAGTGCAACTAAGCAATCAAAATATTCACATAGCTACAGAACGCGCCGCCAAAATTATTTTCGCGCTTAAAAACTTTTCAAGACAAGACCATACAGGCGAGAAAAAACTTACTAACATCAATGAAAGCATCGAAATAGTCTTGGCACTTTATCACAACAAACTCAAATTGGGCGTAGAAGTAACAAGAAACTTTGCCGACTTGCCTGAAGTGCTTTGTTACCAAGATGAAATTGTACAAGTTTGGACTAACTTGCTTCACAACGCTATACAAGCCATGAACAACCAAGGCGAGATTGCCATAACAACGGTGCAAGAAAATAACAACCTAATAATAAGTATTCAAGATACAGGTGGAGGCATTCCACTTGAGATTCAACCCAAAATTTTCAACCCTTTTTTCACGACCAAAAAAATAGGAGAGGGAAGCGGTCTTG
>JAYTNK010000442.1:0-12604 GCA_043748375.1 Cytophagales bacterium | reverse complement strand
ACTTAGCTTTTCTTAAAAAAAGCCCACTTTCGCATAGAAAGTGGGCTTTTTAGCTTGCCTGCTGGCGTGGGTAGGCAAGTTATCAAACGGGATAATCATTGCACTTCCATGATTTTTTTGGTGCAAAATTATCTACCTTTGTAACTCATTTAACCCTTACTTGCCCCATGAAGAAAATAACTTATTTTTGGTCAATCCTCTTTGCTTTCACTTTTGTTGCCTGTATGAGCGTAAAAGCCCAGTCAGCAAACAACTTAGTTGGCAACTGGGAAGTTGAAACTATAAATGATACTGCTTTTAAATTTGTTTCCTTGCTTGAATTCAAGCAAGATAGCACTTTCAAACAAACTCTCCAAAGAACTAATTCTATCAAAACGCGCAATGGCAAGTGGAGTATTGAGAAAGACAATAAAACAATCCATCTTTTTCCTGATAGTGCAAAGGCTGAAAAAATGGAAATCGTAAAATTTGAGGGTGATAAACTCTTTTTGAAAGACGATAGCTATGAATTGACCTTGAAAAGGGTAGAAAGCGTGAAAATTCAATCAGCAAATACCTTATTAGTGGGCAACTGGGAAGTAGAAGCCGTAAATGGTAAAACTCCTCAAGGCGTTCTTTTGCTTGAATTTAAGCAAGATGGCACTTTCAAACAAAGGGCTAACACAAAGCCTCGTGAGGGCAAATGGAGTCTTGACAAAGATAATAAAACCATTCAGATGTTCCCTGACGGTAAAAAACCTGCCAAAATGGAAATTGTAAAATTTGAGGGAGATAAAGTCATTTTGAAAGAAGATTCCAACGAATTTACTTTGAAAAGAAGAAAATAAAGCTGAAAAGCTCACTTTCAGATAGAAAGTGGGCTTTTTAGCTTGCCTGCGGAGTGGGTAGGCAAGTTGCTTAATCTAATGTCATCACCTTAACACCTATAGTAAGTACGTTCAAATCAGGCATTTGGGCATTGGCAAATAGTTTGCTGAAATCATACCTACCAAATAAGCGTATGCCATGTATCGAAAGACCAGCTTCTGCGCCATATCGCCAATTATTTAGCAAATAGTCGTCTGAAGTACGACTGGTTCTACGCTCTCCTGAAACTCTAATACGAGAAGAACTTGTTAATCTGTATCCTACTGAGCCTCCAAAATCAAGTTCCATAATTTTCTTAGTCTTTGCTATATTTCTCAATAACGCAAAGCGAAACTGTATAGGAATATTAAGATATACTACATTTAATTTAGTACGACTCAAGCTTTTTTGAAAATCGAAATCATAATTTCTAAATTTAATGCTATCACCTGTAGTATTACGTACAATGTAGTTATTGTTTTGAAACCTAAAATTTAAGGAACTTAATTCTGCCCCTATGCTCAAATTAAAGGGGCTATTGTTGAAAGTAAGTATAAAATTGCTCGCTATAGAAAGATAAGTGAACCCTATATCATGCGTATTCAAGCCGTAAGGTTTATTGGCATTATTGGGGAACTTGCCTTTTTCTAAATAATTGACATTCCCAAAACTAAAGTCCCAAGCATTATGGCTATCCCAACCGCGCGCTCTTTTAATGGAGTCTTGAGTTCGCCTACGATTATTTCTTTCCGTATTATCATAGTTTAGCCGATAAGTCCAGCGATTATTTCTATAATTGTCAGGCTCATGTTCGCGTGTTGGTGGCGCATCTCCATTTTTTTGTCTAATGGCATCGCGTATTAAGTGATTGATATCCAAATAACGCAATTTGAGCAAAGAAGCGCGGTCTGGGCTGGTTATCAGCAATTTAGTTTCATTGTCCAAGACTATTTTAACCGTGTCTTGTGCATAGCTATAGCTAAAAAGCCATAGCCAAATAGGGAAAATTAAAATTGTATTTTTCATGGGTATGTATATGGTAAGGTTATGCAATAAAGGTGATAAGGCAATCGTGCTATTATTCTCGCGTAGCAAAGGCTTTGGAGGCATCGAAGCCCAATATTTTGAATTTGCGTTTGGGCTTAAGTTCCTTGTCCTTGCCTGCGAATAGGTTTTTGAATAGATGCTTACGCTCTTTTTTAGGCTTGCCTGTCCAAACTTCAGGTTGTGATGTGAGACTAACTGTTGCTGTGATAAATTTTTCGTAAATGGGTTCGGTTTCTATAGCTATTTCTTTTATTTTTACTTCATATACTGTAGCTATTAGTTCGGTACGAGTAGGAGCGGGGCGAAAAATTTTTGGTTTTGTATTTTTTGGGTTTGTATGTTTAGGGTTAGACTGTTTATTGTCAATTGGTTTTTTAGGTGTCTGCTTTTGAGAAGTGGTGTCTTGAATCGGTTGTTCACTTTGCTTGTCTGTATCATAAGCAAGACGTTCTACAGAATTAGCTGTGTTTTTCTCTGTTTTAGTTGTTTTTTTTGCTATATTGTTCTTGCCTGCCTGTCCACCCACGAACCAATAACTCGTGGCAACCATAAATAAGACAGAAGCGGCTACTCCATAAACGCGCCAGCTTACAGTCCAAGTAGGTTTTTGTATGATGGGTATCATAATAGTTTTATCCTCTTGGGCATCGAGCCTTTGAGAAAGTTTTGCCCAAACGTCATTGCTTGGCGTTTCTTCATGTGGGCGTAGCGAGTCGCGAAATAATTTATCGAGTTCCATGTGGAGTAAGGTAGTAGGAGTGGGGTGAGGGAGTAATAGCTATTCAACGTTCAATATTTATCTTTTATCTTTCATCTTTCACGGCTTGGGAGGCAAGCTGTTTTTGCAATAAAGCTCTTGCACGTGAGAGCTGGGATTTAGAGGTATTTTCGTTGATGTTAAGCATTTCTGCAATTTCTTTGTGTGTGTAGCCTTCTATAGCATAAAGGTTGAAAATGGTTCTGTACCCTGTAGGTAAATTTTGTATAAGTTCTATAAGTTCATCTGCGTGCATTTGGACACTGTGGTCATAATTTTCGCTTATTTGTATAAATTCATCATGGCTATTTTCCATATATATCATACGCTCTTTGCGAAGATAACTTAAACATTCATTGACCATAATACGCCTCACCCAACCCTCCAAACTCCCTGCTTCTTTAAAGTTTTTGATATGCGTAAAAACTTTCATAAACCCATCTGCCAACATATCCTCCGCATCGGCACGTTGCCGTACATACCGCAAACAGACAGCGAACATCTTGCCTGCGTATCGCTCATACAATGCCCGTTGCGCAAGGCGTTCGCCTTGCCTACAGGCAGTTACAAGCTCATGTTCGTGGGTAAAATTTGACATAGCGCGTTAGTAGTTGGTATTGCAAGTAAGATGCAAAAGTAGGCAAGGAGGTTGCATAGAAATTTTATTTTTATTTTTATTTTTTTGAGAAACGGGCAGGCAAGCCATTTATATTTATACAAATACCTTGTAATCAACTACTTAATTAAAATAAATAAAGCTATAAAAATAAAACAGTTTAGTTAGGCGTGGTATTTGCACGCTCTTACTTCGAAAATAAAATTATGTGTAAATGTTTTTTTTGGTTAAAACAAAAAAACAGCTATCTTTGCATCCACAAAATAAACGCAGCACCGCGTCCATGACAATGACAAGCGAGCAAAAAAAAGCCATCCTCCTCCTTAAATCCGTTATCTTCCACTATCATGGCTTAGATAACGAGGAGAAAGAAATATTAGACAGCACCGCCCAAAAGTTTGACGCTTGGGAAGAACTCAAGTGGGCTAATGATTTTATTGCATTGGACTATTACACAGCTTTTGAACGCGCAAGAGAGTTTTTGAACGACATTGTAGGCAATCTTGACAAAGACACGCGCTTAAACTATCTTGGCATGGTTTGGGAAGCCAATAATGCCAAAGGTTATGTAACAGAGATGGAAGCCACAGCTATGCTCAAGCTCGCCAAAGATTGGCACGTCCAAAAAGAACTCATGATGCTTGTGAGAAAAAAATAGCTCATTTTTAGGTTTCCATGAAACCCAAACGCATCTTATTTTTACACCATTTCGCTTAACATGCTGAACACTCCTGTACTTTTTCTTGTTTTTAGTCGTTTAGATACTACCAAACAAGTTTTTGCCAAAATACGTGAAATCCAACCTAAACAGTTATTCATAGGAGCAGATGGTGCACGGGCAGGCAAGGAAGGGGAAGCAGAAAAAGTAGCAGCCGTAAGAGAATACATCTTAGCTAACATTGATTGGGATTGCGAAGTAAAAACGCTGTTCAGAGAGCAGAATTTAGGTTGTGGTGTTGCCCCTGCCGAAGCGATTACTTGGTTTTTTGAAAACGTTGAACAAGGCATTATACTCGAAGACGATTGTCTGCCTGATTTGAGCTTTTTTACTTTTTGTGAGGAGTTATTGAACTATTATAAAGATGATGAAAAGATAATGCATATTACAGGTAATAATTTTCAGTTTGGAAAGAAAAGAGGGCATGAAAGTTATTATTTCTCAAAATATACGCATAACTGGGGCTGGGCAACTTGGAGAAGAGCATGGAAGCACATGGATTTTGACATGGCAACCTACCCAATTTTTTTGGCTGAATTAGAAAAATATGACTATTTATTTACTTCTGAAAAAGAAAAAAAATATTGGTTGAATGAATTTTCAAAAGGTAACATAAATAAAAATCATGTTTGGGATTTGCAATGGCTATATTCAGTTTGGAAAAATGACGGAGTAACTATTTGCCCCAATCATAACTTAGTTTCCAATATTGGATTTGGTATTGATGCTACCCATACGATGCAATCTAATAATCTATGTAATATCCTTGTAAAAGCATTAGTTTTCCCACTTATACATCAAAAAAATAAAATAATAAATAAAAAAGCTGATAATTTTGTTTTTGAAAAAAGTTATCTACAACAACTAACATTTTATAGTAAAATAAAAAATAAAATAAAAGCATTATTCAAATAATAATTTTTATTTATGCTAAAATCAATCATAAAAAGAATAATATTCAAAACTGCAAAAAAAACAACTGAAGTATATAAAAAATTTCTTAAAATTGGGGAAAACAGTCTGATTTCGGGTATAAATATACAGTTACGAAACGCACAAGAAAATAAGATATACCTACAAGTAGGTGACGAATCTGTAATACAAGGGGATTTTATTTTTGAGAAAGAAAGTGGAATTATTAATATTGGCAATAATACATTTATTGGAGGAGGAACATTCATTTGCATAGATAGTATTGACATCGGAAATGATGTTATGTTTTCGTGGGGTTGTACAGTTGCGGATAATAATTCGCACTCTACTAAATGGAGTGAAAGACAACATGATGTAAAAGAATGGAAAAGAGGGATTGATGAGAATAAATTGGGCTACTATAAAGATTGGACAAATGTAAAATCAGCCCCTATCGTTATCAAAGATAAGGCTTGGATAGGTTTTAACACTATTATATTAAAAGGCGTAACTATTGGTGAGGGAAGCATCGTAGCTGCTGGAAGCGTAGTTACTAAAAATGTACCTGATTGGACAATTGTCGCTGGCAACCCTGCTCAAATTATCAAAACTATACCTGAAAACGAAAGAGCCTGAAAAACATGACTTGGGAAGAAACTATACAATATATCCGTACACAGCCTGAATACACAGATGTTGTGCGTTATGCTTATTTTGATGTTGATTTACCCTTGAATGTAGAAAGGTTCAAGCAAGAAGGTGAGTTTATTGAAACATTACAGTTTTTAAAAAAATATGCGCCTCATGCAAAAACTATTTTAGATGTTGGTGCAGGCAACGGCATTAGTGCTATTGCGTTTGCCTTACAAGGGTATGAAGTTACTGTAGTAGAGCCTGACCCAAGTGAAACCATTGGCGCGGGTGCTATCAATCTATTAGCACAACATTATAAACTTCAAAATATCACTGTTCATCAAACCTTCGCAGAAGATATTGGTTTTCAAGCAGACAGTTTTGACGTAGTATATGTACGACAAGCTATGCATCATGCTTACAGCCTAGAAAAATTTGTATTTGAATTGGGTAGAGTTCTAAAGAAAGGAGGGTTGTTATTAACAATACGAGACCACGTCATTTTTGATGAAACTGATAAGCAACGTTTTTTAACACATCATCCCTTGCAAAAATTTTATGGTGGAGAAAATGCTTTTACCTCCGAAGAATATAGAAATGCTATGATAAAGGCGGGTTTAGAGATTGTCAAAGAAATCAAATATTTTGACAGTATTGTTAATTTTTTCCCACTTACGGCACAAGAAATAGAAAACTTACCGCAAGAAACTAAAAAGAAACGTACTAAATATTTAAAACAAAAAATAGGCTTTTTGGTTAATATACCATTTGTCTCTACCATATATAATGCTTATCTAAACAAAAAAGTAGGCAATCCACTTGATGAAAAAACAGTAGCAGGGCGTATGTATTCTTATATCGCTATCAAAAAATGAAAATACTCATCATAGGTTCAGATGGTTTCATAGGTTCGAACTGCGTTCAATACTTCCAAGCCAAAGGTGAAGAGGTGTGGACAGCAGGCATACAACTTGTTGACTCGCCTAACCATATTTTGTTGCAAGCCTATCAAACTGATTTTAGCATATTGTTCCAATCACAACAATACGATTTCTGCATAAATGCGTCTGGCTCGGCAAATGTGGGGCTTTCTTTCGAAAACCCTGCGCTTGATTTTGAACTCAATGTGCAGAATGTGCATAAATTGTTGATTGCTATTCGTCAATATAATCCTAAATGCGCACTTATAAATTTTTCAAGTGCAGCTGTTTATGGAAACCCTAAACAATTACCTATTATAGAAACGGCACGCTTGAGTCCTGTTTCGCCTTATGGGTTTCATAAATTACAGAGTGAATCTCTATTGACAGAATATCATAAATTTTTTGGTATCCATACTTGTAGCCTGCGCGTATTTTCAGCATATGGGATGGGGTTACGTAAACAATTATTTTGGGATTTATACCAAAAAAGCCTTTCGCCTAGTGCTATCGAGCTTTTTGGAACAGGGGAGGAAACACGTGATTTTATTTTTATCGAAGACTTATTGCAAGTATTGGATTTGATAATACAAAAGGCTAATTTTGAGGGGGAATGTATCAATGTAGCTTCAGGTATAGAAACTAAGGTGAAAGAAGCCGTAAATACATTTTATCATTTACTCAATCCTAATATCAAATTTTGCTTTTCAGGTAAGGTTAAAATAGGCGACCCCAATAATTGGAACGCCTCTATACAACCGTTACAACAATTGGGGTTCGAACCCAGATATACTATAGAACAAGGCTTACAAAAATAAATAGCATGGCTGAAAAAATTACCATAGGACTTGTATTTGCCCATAATGAGAATTGGATAGGGGGAACTTATTACATACTCAATCTCATATATGCACTCAAGACCTTGCCTACCGAACAACAACCTAATTTAGTTGTGTTTGTAGGCAAGCCACAAGACGCATCTATTGTGTGCGCAACGGAATATCCACATTTGTCCTTTAAACCTTTAGATTTTTCATATAGTTTGCTTACACGTGTTATAAACAAAATAGCTCGCAAGTTGGTAAAGAGAAATTTAATACAAAAAAAATACCCTACTCATACAGCCCAAGTTATATTTCCATACGACTTGCAGAATGCGTTAAGCAAGGTTCAAAAAAAAATTTGTTGGATTCCTGACTTTCAAGAGCATTATTTACACGGTTTCTTTTCTAAAGAAAGCTTAGAAGCACGTAAAAACCACCAACTTACACTTATTAAACAGCAATACCCCATTATATTTAGCAGTGAAGATGTACAACAAAACTTTTTCGAGATATATCCATATGCTCAAAACCCTACCCATGTAGTTAATTTTGCCACTACTCACCCACCATATAAACAGCTTAACATAGACGATTTGCGTACAAAATACGCTATAAAAGGGTCTTATGTGATAGCACCCAACCAATTTTGGAAGCATAAAAACCATCAAATCGTACTTGATTCAGTTTTGGCATTATCCCAACGCCAAGCCATTGATTTTCAGATAGTTTTTACGGGTAAAGAACATGATTTTCGCTATCCAGATTATGCAGACGGATTGAAAAAGTTTGTACAAGAAAATCAGTTACAATCCTATGTTAAATTTTTAGGCTTTATTGATAGACAAGATCAATTACAACTCATGAATCACGCTTTAGCCGTTATCCAACCCTCTTTGTTTGAAGGGTGGAGTACTGTAGTAGAAGATGCTAAAGCCATGAATCAATTTATAATCGCTTCAGATATAAAAGTCCATCAAGAGCAACTACAAAGCTATAAAAATAACGTGTTCTTTAACCCAAAAAACCATATACAATTGGTTGATATTTTAGAAAATATGCCTACCAAGAAGCTTGAAATAAAAGCGTATGACTACCAACAAAACATTAAAAAATTTGCCTTAGACTTTATGAAAGTTATCGCCTAATCCTCCAACAAATTTGCAATGAAAGTGTTTCGCAGGCTCATGCCTATTACGAGGAATAGTAGTCCCCAATTGAGGTAAATATTATAAAAGTCGTGGCGGGTAACTTGTTTGTTTTCTTTTATTTCCGACTTTTCGTATTGATTGATACGATTAAAAACACCTTCTAAAGCTGTGCGGTCGGGTGAGCGAAAGTATTTGCCATCTCCTATTTCTGCAATTTCTTGCATCGTTTGTTCGTGAATAGTGTTGCGTGTAGTTTTGCGTTGCCCTGTTTCGCGGTCAGTGTACGGCACCTCGCCTTCCTTGCCTATCAAAATAGTATAAATTTTTAGGTTGTAATACGCCGCGAGCTTTGCGGCTGTAATAGGATTAACACTGCCTGCTGTATTATCGCCATCACTTATCAAAATAATAACCTTGCTTTTTGCATTTGATTCTAACAATCTATTGGTAGCTATGCCAATAGCTGTGCCTATAGCCGTGCCACTCGCACTTATAAAGTCTGGTTTTATTTCGCTGATTCCTGCCTGCAATAAACTGTAGTCGGTAGTAAGCGGTTTGGCAGAATATGCCTCTCCTGAAAAAACAACTAATCCAATCCTATCATATACGCGTCCAGCTACAAAATTGCTTGCTACTTCTTTGGCTACCTCTAAGCGAGTAGGCAAGAGGTCTTCTAATAGCATGGATTCGGAAACGTCTAAGCAGACCACAATATCAATCCCCTCTGAACTTTTTTCTATATTTACATTCACTTTTTGAGGGCGAGCCACCGCCAATAGCAGGCAAAATAACGCCAAACTTATTACCAAATCAGGTAAAAAGCGCAGTATGCGGACGCGTCGCTTGCCGAGTTGAGCAGGTAGCCACGCTACGCGAAGTCGTTGCCGTAAGCGCAAATTAGCCAGCCTCCGCAACAAGAATAGCAACGGAATAGCCAACAAAAAGTACAAACTTTGGGCATTGTACCATTCATACTCAAGCAATGTGGTAGGCGAGAACCACTTGGGCGAAAGCCAAAAAAAGTTGTCATTCCAAAACTTTGTCCACATGGCGCATTTGGGCTTGTTTTAATTGATAGCGTTCTATAGATATGTTGCGAAGCACGACCAAATCCAGCTCTATCGTAGCGGAAATGTCTTGCCCATATACAGCTTTGTCTATGGTTTTCAAAGACTCTAAAAGCGCATTATTTTTTAGTAATTGACTGATTTCTTTGGAGGTATAAGATGTATAAGGCTTGCCTTCTATTTGTTCTAAATGCTTTTTCCAAATAGCCAAAGTTCGCTCTATATCGGCTACAGTCTTGCGAGAAATGATACGGTTCGATAAACGGGCAAAGTCTTGTATAAAAATCGCGTGTCGAGTACGAAATTGGAATAATTGATATAGTCGAATAATTCGTCTGCCAAATATCAACCAAATCGGCACCAGCAATGCAAAAATAAGCAACACACTTGTAACCATGTAAGGGTAATTGAATACACGCGCAACGAACTGAAGCGTAACAATGCTCTTGGGTTTTTGATGTGAAAGTTCGCCCAGTACAAGCTCTTTGCGTATAATAGAATCAGCTTTAGTAAAAATCTCTTTCAGTGTATCTGCCATTGTTTGTTGAAATACAGGCAAGGACAAGCGTTGCACAACAGCGATGTCGAATGTCTGCAATTCATATATTACGCTATCTATACTCAACTTGCCTACCGTGCGTGTATTAAAATACCGCTTCCGCAAAAATGTGAATGGTGCAAAATTATAACTTGAATCAGGGAATGTGAGTTGTACTTCGTAGGCGTGTTTTGCTGTAAGTGCGTACTGAATAGGCAAGCCAATCTCTGTGCTGTCTTGTAAGAAAACACCAGAAACTTCAGTTTGCGCATATATTGTTGTAGAGAAAAATGCGTAGAAGAAAAACAAAAAATAATATTTCACAAAATACGTTTTTGCAAATATACACCTTTTTTTGAGCGTTTTCTTTTTGGGCTAAAAAAATAATACTTCTTTTGATACTATCCAAATAGCTTGTTTTATTGTACTTTTGTAGTTTCTTACAACGTTATAGGTAAGTATGCAAAAAATAATCATTTTAGGGTATTTGTGTTGGCTGTTTATCTGTCCAAAAATATTTGCGCAAGCGTGTTTTAACGCCAATGTAGTGCGCGGTTGTGCGCCCTTAAGCATTACACTCACAGACTGTAGTGGGGGTGCGAATATTGCCTATAAATACAGTCAAGCAGAAGGATTTGTAACCCGTAATACGAATACATATCCTACACCTGGCAAATATACCATCACGCAAATTGCTCAAATAGGAGCTTCAGGTGATAGTCTGCGCAAGACAGATTATATCGAGGTCTTGCCTACGCCTCTGCCCAATTTTTCAGTCCGCACTTGTGCCAATCGGAAGGTATCGTTGCATATTTCAGATACACAATACGAACAGTATCTTGTGAATTGGGGCGATGGCTCGTCTCAAATCGTGTTGAAAGGCGCACCTCCCATAGAGCATACCTATGGCGGAACGGGTAGTTACTCCTTAAAAGTGAAAGGAAATTATGTGCCAGGCAATTGTGGGGCAGAAAAAGCAATCTTAATAAATCCAGTAACTACCTTGCCTGCCCCTACTATACAAAGCCTGATAACCAATACACGTAATGCTATTGCAGGAACAGTAGTAGCTAAATTACTCACAAAAGCCGACTTTGATTATGAGATTTATGCCAATGGCAATGCCAGCCCTATCGCCAGTTTTGTAGGTACGGGAGGCGAGGTTACCCAAACTATAGACAACCTCAACACAGCCTCTGCGCAAGTGTGTTTGCAAGTTAAAACCTTAGATAAGTGTGGTACTTTTGCTGTTTCCGCGCCTATTTATTGCCACATGGCATTGGAGGTTGTGGCACAAGATAGCAAAAATTTATTGACGTGGAAGCCATATACAGGCGCAGTCCCTGTAGGTTCTTTTCTGCAATACACCTTATATCGAAATAGCCAACCGTTTCAAATTCTGACCGACATCAACCTAAATACTTATACAGACGAACAGTTGGTATGCAAGGAAAACTACTGTTATCAAATTATAGCCGAATTCGGTTCAGCGAATTTTGTCTTTACTGCCGCCTCCAATACAGATTGTGTGAATGCTTTTTCAACCAAAATACCGCCTATTTTATCGGAATTGAATGCTACTGTAGAAACCACACGAAGCATTCAGCTTTTTTGGAAAGTAGAAAATGAACCTCGTATTATTAGCTATGAAATTAAAAGGAATGGCGTATCTATTAACAGCAGTTCGCAAAGCCAAGCCTTGCTTGATGCCGATTTGAAGATAGATAAACAGTTTTGTTATGAAGTGCGCTATACCAATATTTGCGATAACACATCTGTTTGGGCGGTTAAAGTTTGTCCAGTTTATCTCAATACATTGCCTACAGAGGGAGGCAAGCCGCGTTTGCAATGGACGGCTTACCAAAACCCTGACAACAAACTTGAAGCCTACAAGGTGCAAAAATTGAACGATCAACTGCAAGTATATGAAGAAGTTAGCTTGCCTCCCAATACACTTGCCTATACAGATGCTACCGCAAAAACCGACCGACAAATCATGCGTTATCGTATAAAAAGTGTGATTAGTACTGTGGATAATATTATCAGTTATTCGAATATAGTAGAAGTAGTACAACGGTTTCGCTTGTTTTTCCCTACCGCTTTTACGCCTGACGACAATGCTAAAAACGAAATATTTAAACCCACATTCTTGTTTGTAAAAAAGTTTAAAATGACTATTTATAACAGACAAGGCGAAGTATTATTTGAAACCAATGACATTGAAAAAGGCTGGGATGGTAAACATAAAGGGCAAAAAGTGCCTGCCGATTCCTATGCCTATTTTGCAGAAGCAGAAGACAACAAAGGAGAGAAATTCTCTACCAAAGGGACTTTTGTGTTGATTAAATAAAACGCGCCAAGTTTTTCTTTTTAGCCACGCTGTAAGCGTCTGTTATCGAGCATGGCAATACTAACAGACGCTTACAGCGTGGCTTGGCGGGGCGAAAGAAGGTTTTTACGCATGTTTTGCAGAAGACAACAAAGGAGAGAAATTCGCTACCAAAGGGGCTTTTGTGTTGATTAAATAAAACGCGCCAAGTTTTTCTTTTTAGCCACGCTGTAAGCGTCTGTTATCGAG
>JAYTNK010000441.1:0-3112 GCA_043748375.1 Cytophagales bacterium | reverse complement strand
ATTTCGAGTACTTTTTTTAGAAACTCGTGTTCAGAACGATATAACTCTGAAAGTTGTCGGATACTAATTATCTTCAGCAATGTTGTTTTATAGCTTTTATCCATATCGATTTCCTTTTGGCGAAAGGCGATAAGGTCATCGAACGCTTTCTCCAATTCAACATCTGTGGCTGCCATACTAAAGCTTCCACGTTTTGTACGGGCTATTTTTTTGCGCAAGATGATACGCTCTTCCGTGTACTTATCATAGACTTCCCAAAACGATTTTTCTTGTTCGGGCTTGAGATTGATACGCGTAGTAATAAACTCATGCTTGGCTTTTTCTATCTCTACTTTGCGATCCTCCATGCGTTTGCGCATATGGGGTGGTTGCGCACACAAAGGTTGGAAAATAAGGAAGGAAAAGAAGCATAAAACAAGGTACTTTTTCATTTTTTTAATAATTGGGGTAGCGAGGCGATTTCTGCCTCTGTTATTTCGTGTAAAATGTCTTCGTTGGCGTTATCCCACTCGTCTTGTCCCTCTTCGCTTGCGGCTTCTTCGTTGATAGCCAAAAGCTCAATGGCTTCTTCTGTTGCGGTATCGGCTGTTTCTAAGTATTTGGCAAGATTACTTGCCTGCGTTGGTTGAACAGGTTCAATTTTAATCTCAATATGCGTAATATCTGCTGGATTTTTTAGAACTGCGTTTGATTCAAGTTTCGATTTAGGTTTTGATTCAGGTTTGTTAATACTTTCTATTTCTTTTTTTATTTCTTTTGGCTTATTTTGCGCTACTTCATTTGTTTTATAATTTTTTAGTCCAAATAAAGCCAAGCATACTCCTAAAACTATTACAGCACTTGCAGTTGCTAACTTGCCTACCCAAACGAATGAAATGGCTGTATGGGTATTTTTGCTTTGATTTACTTTGCGCAAAATATGGTGTTGCAAGTTTTCAAAATACTGCTCAGGCACTTTCAAAACTTCCGCTATGGGTGTTGTGGCAGGCAAGGCAGGACTTACTTTGGCTTGTATTTGTGCTGGTAATTCGTCAAAATAATAAGATGGTATTTCAAAAACGTTGTTTTCTATACACTTGATATGGGCTTGTATTTTGGTAGGCAAGTCTTCAAAATAGTCGGCAGGCAAGGTAAATACTAACTTGCTCGCCTGCCCGATACGCGTTTGGATAGCATGAGGTAAGTTTTTGAAATAATTTTCAGGTACTGAAAAAGGTTCTTTTTTCATAATTTTAAGTGTTTTTGGTGAGTTTTCTTTTGAGTAGCGAGTGTTGTTTTGCTACTCAAAAGAAAACTCACTTTTTTTGAATAACTCCTCAATTTTTTTGCTGGCAAGGTGATAAGAGGCTTTCAAAGCACCAACACTTGTGCCGAGTATTTCAGACATTTCCTCGTATTTTAGGTCGTCATAATATTTCATATTGAATACCAATCGTTGCTTGTCTGGCAAGGTTAAGATGGCTTTTTGCAATTTTATTTGGAGTTCATCTCCCGAAATATAGGGGCTACTTTCTAATTTTTGCACGAGTTCTTTATTGCCATCGCTAATAGAAAAGAAAAACCGCTTCTTTTTCTTGGCTAAGAAAGTTAAACATTCATTGGTAGCTATTTTATAAATCCATGTGTAAAGTTGTGAGTTGCCTTGAAACTTGCTTAGACTGCGCCACACTTTTACAAACACATCTTGAGTAATATCATTCGCGTCTTCGTGGTCGATTACCATTTTGCGTATCAACCAATACATACGCTCTTGGTATTTGCGCACCAATACATTAAACGCCTTTTGTTGCGTCGCTTCGTTTTGGAATAAGGTTACAATCTCTTGGTCGTCTAAGGTTTCTTTTGCCACGTGATTAATGCTCATTTCTCTTTTGTTTGAGTGCGCGTTTTTTTGTGAGTGGTATCTGCTACTCAAAAGAAAAACGTGCATTTTAGTAATTAGACGCAGGCAAGTTTCAAAGGTTTAAACAACAAAAAATAAGAAGTGCATAGCGTAAAAACAAAGGAAAAATCAAAAATATTTTAGCAGATAAAATATTTATTATCAATGAGTTATATAATAATTAGAAAAAAAAATAAAAAAAACTTACAATAATTATACCACAATTCAAAAATATGATATAATTTTAGGGAACATTTTGCAACAAAGAAGACACCAAAGATAGACACCATGATAAAGCAAACAACTTCTATCCAACAGCTTCAAAAGCTATCTCCTCAACAAATACAGTTTATTAAGTTGCTACAAATACCAACAGTAGAACTAAATGCCCGTATAGAGGAAGAGCTTGAGATTAACCCTGCGCTTGAAGAAGGCAAGGATAATGAAGAAAATGATAGTAATGATTCTGAAACCCAAGAAGAGTATGCGCAAAAAGATGAAAAGGAAACAAAGGACAACGAAGAGCCTGAAAATGAGCATAATGACTCAGAAAGTGTAACAGAAAATTATGAAGAAATTAGCCTCAGCGACTATATGCCTGATGACGATTATGCAGGCTATAAGATGCAGGGAGATGGCAATTATCCAGAAGAAGACCGTGAAATGCCCATCGCGACTACCTCTACCCTTATGGATACGCTGCTTACGCAATTAGGATTCTTAGGGCTTACAGAGCAGGAGCATACGATAGCAAGCCATTTAATCTGTACGCTTGATGACGACGGTTATTTGCGCCGCCCGCTCGCCTCATTTGTGAATGACCTCGCTTTTTTGATGAATATAGAAACTACTGAAGCCGAAGTCAAGTTCTTATTGGGCAAAATCCAACAATTCGAACCTGCAGGCATTGGCGCAAAAGATTTACAAGAGTGCCTATTGATACAATTACATAGGCGTATTGATGACAATAAATTATTGAACAAAGCCCGTAAAGTAGCCCGCGATTACTCCCAAGAATTTGCAGACGAAATGTACGACCGCTTACAACACCGACTACAAGTAAATGATGAGGAATTTCGCGAAATTGTTCACTTAGTCTTAAATCTAAAAGGTATAGAAATGTTGGAACGTTGTTTTGAGGAATTTACCAAAAAACATTTTGATAAAATTCAACGAAAGTTAGAGTTAAACCCTTCAGATTTAAAAGACATCGTTCATATTATTTTACAC
>JAYTNK010000440.1:0-3961 GCA_043748375.1 Cytophagales bacterium | reverse complement strand
GTGCGTAGGATTTATGATGAAAAAAGAGACGAGCTATTTTTCTTACATTGCCATCTTTGTGGCAGATTAGCCCGCACACCCTATGCTAAGCAGGCAAGGTGCGGGCATCGTTGGGCTTAAAAATTGTAAAAACTTCTGCGTTTTTAGAACACGAATGCAAGGTATGACCTGAAAAGGCAAAACATTACTTATCCTTACCCAATCTATCGATAATTACATCAAACAACATACTTACGTGTAAAATAGATGAATTTGACAGTTTGTTTTTTATTTCTTGTAACTCTTTAGGCGTAATAAAACCTTGTTTTGTATATTCTTTTAATATTTTTAGTGTATTGCTATTTTCTTCTGTAGAAATTATAGGCATACGAACCCAAACACTACCATATGCATTGGGCATCGGCATAGAAACTTCTCTATCTGCAGTTTTTGGTATTGGTACTTGAAAAGCTGCATCTAACATTTGTATCATGTTAGATGGCAAAGAAGCGATAGAAGCCTTCTTCATAGCAAGGAAATAATCTTTTGTACTAATATTTTGATGTTGTTTAAATACAATAGAAAATACAGAGTATTTGGCTATTTTTACAAACTCAGATGAACAAAATGAGTGTTTCACAAAATATCGGTGTATTCTGGTAATACTTTTTTGGCTAATGGCTTCGTCTTGTCCCCAAACTTGGAAAGAAATGAATAGGCAGGCAAGGATAATATAGACTTTTTTCATACTGCAAAGATAGGCAAGTTTAGGATATCCCCCGCAAACGTTTCCCACCTTTCTTGCCTACCCATACAAAATATAACATTTGTTTTTTATCTTTGCGCAAACTTTCCTTTGGTTTAATAGGTAAATAACCAAATAAAGACAAAGCAAAAGAAAAAATAACAATTTTTATTGGAATATTTATATTTTATGAAACATATAGACGAAAAATCTGCTTGTGGTGTGGGTATTTTAGCCTCACGCGAGAACAAAGCAACGCATCTTATCTTACAAAAAACGCTACAAGCCCTTGCCTGCGAGGAGCATCGAGGCGCGTGTACTGCCGATTTGCGCACAAGCGATGGCGCGGGTATTATGACTGATATTCCTTTCGAATTACTTGGTTATGAACGTGGTACAGTTGCCATAGCGCATTTGTTCGCACCCAACTTGCCTGCCCAGCGTAGGCAAGTTTTGCAGGTATTTGAGGATACTTTCGGGTTTTTCGACTTAGAAATCCTTGCCTACCGCGAAACGCCTATCAATCCTGAAGCATTGGGCAAAGATGCACGCGAAAGAATGCCTTATATCTTGCAAGCCATTATAAAAC
The DNA here is from genome assembly GCA_043748375.1 of Cytophagales bacterium. Lineage (GTDB taxonomy): Bacteria > Bacteroidota > Bacteroidia > Cytophagales > Microscillaceae > RDXI01. The sequence goes on along the minus strand of JAYTNK010000440.1, from coordinate 2,648 downwards.
GCCCTGAACATTCGCGCACAGAAGGCGCGTTTGACAAATTGCTCTATACTGCCAAACAGCTTACCCGCACCAAAATAAGCAAAAAAAACTTGCCTGATTTGTTTTTTGTGTCGCTTTCGAGCAACACTATAGTTTACAAGGCTTTGACCGTAGCAGAAGACTTGCCTCGCTTTTATTTGGATTTGCAAAATCCGAAATTTACCACGCGCTTTGGAATGTTTCATCGAAGGTTTAGCACCAATACGAATACCACTTGGGACAAAGCGCAACCTTTCAGACTTATTGGACATAATGGCGAATTTAACACGATAAAAGGCAATCGAGATTGGGCGGTTTCGCGTGAGAAATCTTTGGGCTTGTATAAAGGCGAATTGCTCACAGAAGATGGAATCAGCGACTCAGGTAGTTTGAATGAAATGGTAGAGGCATTGCTTTTCAGAAGTAGTATTCCGTACATGGATGAAGTATTGGCAATCATGATGCCTCCTGCCCAATACGAACATTCGTTTTATGATTTTTGGAGCAGGGCTATGGAGCCTTGGGATGGTCCCGCACTTGTAACGTATTCTGATGGCTTGAATGTGGGCGCGAGGCTCGACCGCAATGGCTTCAGACCTTGCCGTTGGGCTATGACGAAGGAATATTTTTATTTGGCTTCAGAGGCGGGTTCTTTCGAATTGGACGAAAGCGAAATAGAAAGCAAAGGCGCGTTGAAAGCAGGTACAGGAGTTCGTGTAAGCCTTAATTCAGGCAATATTTATTTTGTCGACCCAAGCCAATCGCGCTATAATTTTGATGTGAAGTTTGATAGCAGGACGATAAGTTTGCCTTATCGTAGCCTCACCCCTAACCCCTCTCCAAAAGAGAGGGGAACAAATGGAAAAGCCCTCTCCTTTGGAGAGGGTTTGGGTGAGGCTGAAATAAAAACCCTTTCCAAAGAAGATGTTTTGGGCGTGGCAACCCACAAAAAATTCCTTTTCAACTACACTCAAGAAGATTTCCAAAAAATGCTCTTGCCTATGATAGCCGAAGGCAAGGAAGCAATCGGTTCTATGGGTGATACGGCGCGTTTGGCTATTTTCTCGAAGGAGGTAAGGTCATTTTTTGATTATTTCTATCACAATTTTGCGCAAGTAACGAACCCGCCCCTTGACTATATTCGAGAGCGTTTGGTAACAGATTTGCGTATGTATTTGGGCAAAAGACCGAATATTTTTGCCAAAAAAGAACTCTTGCCTGCCCCTGTTGCCTTCGAAGTGCCAAGTCCCGTTTTGAGTTTGGGGCAACTTGCCTACTTAGCCAGCCTGAAAGAAGAAAATACCAACGAACCGCGTATTTTATCACGTGAATTTGATACGACTTTCCGCAAGGAACAGGGCGAAGTGGGTTTTAGGTCAAAGCTCAAACAGTTGGCGCAAGAGGTAAAACAAGCCGTAAGCGAGGGCGTTTCGTTGGTCATTTTGACAGACAAAAACGCCAATTATGAAAACTTGCCTATTCCTTGCCTGCTGGCTTTGCGGGTGGTGGCTACAGCAATGCGCGACTCAGGTATGCGCCTCAAATTTTCTACTATCGTACATTCAGGCGAGGTGCGCACTACGCACCAAATAGCCACGACTATAGGAATGGGCGCGTCTGCCGTTTGTCCGTATTTGGCACTCGAGATAGCCCGTGAAGAAACGCATAAGGACGTGGCGCACCTTTCGCATGAACAGCGCGAGAAAAACCTTATCAAAGCCTACGAAGATGGTTTATTGAAAATAATGGCAAAAATGGGTGTTTCCGTGGTGCGGAGCTACCAAAGTTCGCGTTTGTTTACGTCCATTGGCATTGCTGAAGATTTGATAGAAATTTATTTCGAGGGCGTTACGCCCAAATTGGGAGGCATTGGTTGGCACGAAATCGTGCATGATTTGATTGAAAAATCAGAAAAAGCGCGTTTAGCAGAAGAAGCCAATACTTTGCCCAATGCCTATATTTTCAAAGAACATTCACGCGGTTTGGTAGGCGAGAAACATTCGATGACGGCTTCGAGGTCAAAAATTGTACACGAATTGGTGCGTAAAACAGGCTTAGGCTTGGATAATTGGCAACTGTTTGCCGAATATCTCAAAGCCTCTGACCAAGAAGAACCTGTAAGTATCAGGCATTTATTTGCGTTGAAGAAAGCCAAAAAAAGCCTCACCCCTAACCCCTCTCCAAAAGAGAGGGGAACAGATAATGAAGCCCCCTCTCCAAAAGAGCAGGGAACAGATAATGAAGCCCTCTCCTTTGGAGAGGGTTTGGGTGAGGCTGAACTCGCGCCTATTTTAACCACTTTTGGCTCTGGAGCAATGTCTTATGGTGCGATAAGTGCAGAGGCGCAACGCGATATATTTTTAGCTATGCAAGCCATTGGAGGGCGTAGCAATTCAGGCGAGGGAGGCGAAAATCCGTATTATTATACCGAAGGCATCACTGCCCACACGAAGCAAGTAGCATCAGGGCGTTTTGGGGCAAATGCCTTGTACCTCATAGCAGGTAAGGAAATCCAAATCAAAGTGGCACAAGGCGCGAAACCGGGCGAAGGAGGACAACTCATGGGTGCGAAAGTTGATGAGTCAATAGCCAAAGCGCGTTATGCTACGGCAGGCATTGACCTTATTTCG
>JAYTNK010000439.1:0-3443 GCA_043748375.1 Cytophagales bacterium | reverse complement strand
AAATTGGTGATTTGGCAGAAGACGCAGGTGAGGCACTTAGCGGCTTTGCTAAAAAAGCGGGTAGCTTCTTTGGCTTTGGTGCCAAGAAAGAAGAAGGTAAGGCTGAAACAGAAGCCAAACCTGAAGAAAAGAAATAGTTAAGCACCTATACTAATTTATTTGTATATCAATAACCAAATTTATTGCTTTCTACTATTTGGAAACGGCATATTTTTGAAAGTACTATATACAGATAAATTTGAGTGCGTACTTAATATGCAGTTGTTGGGAACGTTTTAACCGTTCTCAACAACTAATTTTCTAAAAATGCTTGAATTAACGTGGTGGCACTTAACAAAGTTTGTTGTAAATCTTCATTAAAAAGCACTACATCAAATTGATTTTGGAAAGTCATTTCAAACTGTGCTTTTGCGAGGCGTTTTTTGAGTGTTTCGGGTGTTTCGGTGCCGCGTGCTGTGAGGCGTTCATTGAGTATTTCTATAGAAGGTACAGCTACAAATATGGAGAGCGCGTTTTTACCAAAATAGCTTTTAAGATTAAGCGCACCTTGCACATCAACATCAAATACTACGTGTTTGTTCTCATGCCACAATCTATCTATTTCTGACTTGAGTGTACCATAAAAAGAATGTTTATAGACTTCCTGCCATTCAACGAGTTCAATACTTTCAATTTTTTGCTTAAAATCATCTACTGACAAGAAGTAATAATCTTTGCCGTCTATCTCATAGGTGCGTGGTGGACGCGTACAAGCAGAAACAGAAAAGCCTAATTGTGGGAAATGTTGAAGCAAATAATGAACTATCGTGGTCTTGCCTGCCCCTGACGGAGCAGCGAAAATAAGGACTTTTCCTTGCATAGCGTTATCAAAGGACAAAATTAGGAAAAAAAATGACTAATTCAAACATTGCCCTCTTTCATAATAAGTGCTTTGTAAAAATTAGTGTGTGATGTGCTTTTATATAACTAACCACTCATGGACAATAATCACTCATGGTATTAAATTACATTTGGATTGCTTTTTTTCTAGTAGCGTTTGCGATAGCGTGTGTACAGCAATTCATTTTTGGCAACCACGAAATTTTTAAAGAACTGGTCGATGCCACGTTTAAGTCCTCTAAGACCGCTTTTGAGTTGGCGTTGGGTCTTACGGGTGCAATGGCTATGTGGCTTGGTTTTATGAAAATAGGCGAAAAGGCGGGTATTGTCAAAATCCTTACCTACTTATTTGGCCCCTTTTTCAAACGCCTATTTCCAGAAATACCCGCTGGACATCCTGCTATAACGCCTATTTTCATGAAGTTGTCGGCTAATTTATTGGGTTTGGACAATGCAGGAACGCCTCTTGGCATCAAAGCGATGAAAGAGATGCAAACACTGAATCCTACGCCTGATGTTGCCTCGAATGCGCAAATCATGTTTGCCGTATTGAATACGACAGGCATGACATTGATACCCATTACTATCTTAGCTTATCGAATGCAGCATAACGCACATAATCCTGCCGATGTGTTCTTGCCTATTTTGTTATCTACGTCTATTACTTTTTTCACAGCCTTTATCATGACTTCGCTCATTCAGCGAATCAATCTTTTAGATAAGGTCTTATTATTATACTCTTTGGGGCTTATTGCTTTTATTTCGCTTACTATTTATTATTTCTCTTCGCTTCCCATGAGTCGGGTGAGCGTTGTATCGGGTATGGTCAGCAACTTTTTGCTGTTTTCAATCATCATATTTTTTGTTATTTTTGCTATCATTAGTCGAGTGAATGTATATGAAGCGTTTATAGAAGGGGCAAAAGATGGTTTTGAAACTTCCGTAAAAATTATACCTTATTTGATAGCATTTTTTGTGGGTATTGCTGTTTTTAGAGCTTCAGGCGCGTTAGATTTACTGCTGATGGGCGTTGAGGTTATTACTGATTATTTTGGGGTAACGGGCGAGTATATCTTTGCCTTGCCAGTAGCTTTTCTGAAGCCGTTGAGTGGAAGCGGTGCGAGTGGTGCAATGCTTACTGTTATGGAGAAATTTGGGGCGGATTCTTATCCTGGGCAACTTGCCTGCGTATTTCAAGGTACGACAGATACAACGCTCTATATTTTGGCACTCTATTTTGGCTCTGTCAATATCAAGAAAACCCGTTATGCTGCCCCTGTAGCCTTGATAGCGAGTCTTGTAGGTATGATAGCGGCTATTCTTATGACTTACTTATTTTATTATAGAGATTAAAATTGCTCAAAAAAGGCAGGCAAGACGCTCGTGCCTTGCCTGCCCTATTAAAAACTTGCCTACGTGAGCATTCCGCCATCTACTTGTATTACCTGCCCCGTAATATATTTTGACATATCCGAGCCTAAAAATACAGCACAATCAGCCACTTCATCAGGAGTGCCACCACGTTTGAGTGGAATATTACCGAGCCAATCAGCTTTGTTAGCGAGATTTTCGGTCATTTCCGTTTCAATAAAACCAGGTGCAATGGCATTTGAGCGAATATTGCGCGAGCCTAATTCAAGTGCAACTGATTTTGTGAAGCCTATAATGCCCGCTTTTGATGCCGCATAATTGGCTTGTCCCGCATTGCCTCGAATACCTACTACAGAGGTAAGATTAATGATAGAGCCATGTTTTTGCTTCATCATTTGCCTCATAGCTGCTTTAGTAAGATTAAACACTGACTTCAGGTTAATCTGAATTACGCTGTCCCATTGCTCTTCGCTCATGCGCATAAGCAAACCGTCTTTGGTAATGCCTGCATTGTTTATCAAAATATCCAATCCACCAAAATCTGCAACTACTTGATTTACAAGCGTATCTGCCTCTACATATACAGATGCGTCAGAACGGTAGCCTTTAGCCTTGATACCCAATGCTTGCAATTCGGCTTCGAGTGCCAGCCCTTTTTCTACACTTGACAAGTAGGTAAACGCAACATTTGCGCCTTGCGAAGCATAACGCAACGCCATAGCACGCCCAATGCCCTTTGATGCACCTGTGATAAGGGCTATTTTTCCTTCTAAGAGTTTCATATTTGATTAGATAAACGTGATTTTAAACTTGCCTGCCATGCGGAGGCGTTATAGGTGCAAAAATAGACTATGTTTATAAAAAAACAACGTTTTTTTCAAAAAAGCTATGGGATTCTATGGACTTACCTTGGATTAAGCGATATGAATTTTTTTACCTGCAAAATTGTTACTATCTTTGTAGAAAGAAGTACGTTTTGTTTTTGAGTAGCAGATGCCACTCACAAAGAGCAAAACGACTAATTGACTACCCAAAGAGAAATAAAGAGGTAAAAAGTATATAGGCGATACCTATAGGGCAAATGCTTGTAGGTATGTTAGTTGGGCAAGCAATAAATAATAGACTTCCTGCGAAAGTACCTTTTCCCTCTCTCAAAATGGAGAGAGGGCAGGGTGTGAGGCTTCTAAAAAACA